>DYQT01000010.1 GCA_020719165.1 Draconibacterium orientale
GGTACCTGTTACCATTTTATAAGCGGCAATGCTCATTGCTGCCGGGAATGTATCGTTGGAGGATTGCGATTTGTTCACGTCATCGTTGGGATGGATCACGGTTTTACCTTCCCCGCCCAGTATGCCGCCATGGAGCACATGCGCCCTGTTGGCGATCACCTCATTGAGGTTCATGTTTGTTTGCGTTCCTGAACCGGTTTGCCAGATTACCAATGGAAACTGGTCATCGAGTTTACCTTCCAGAATTTCGTCGCATGCCATCACGATCAAATCTTTTTTCTCCGGCGAAAGCACCCCCAAATCGGCATTGACCATGGCTGCAGCTTTTTTCAACACAGCCATGCCCCTGATCATCTCTTTGGGCATAGAGCCGGGCTCCCCGATTTTAAAATTTGTCAACGACCGTTGCGTCTGGGCGCCCCAGTATTTGTCCATGGCAACCTCAATGGGGCCCATGGTGTCTTTTTCGATACGTGTTTTCATGGCAGGTTATTTATGGTTAAAAGTTGGAGATCATTTCAACAAGGGTGTAATATTTTCAACCGGATCGCCGATCACTGCTTTATATTTGCTTTCCACAACAGGCCGTTTCAGCAACTTTGGGTTTTGAATAATCAACTTCACCAACTCATGATCTTCAAATTTTTTCCCAATCAGGTTTTGCTTGTAATATGCCTCCTGCTTCCGAATCACCTCTTCGGGTTTAAGGTTGAGCTTTACCAGTAATTTTTCAAGTTCCTGCTCTTTCAAAGGGTTTTTAAGATACTCCACCACTTCAAAATCACATCCTGATTGCTGCAGATACTGCAGACCGGCCCGGGATTTTTTACAGGATGGGTTGTGGTAGATTCGAAACATATTTACGATTTACGATTTACGATTTACGATTTAGCCTGCATTTCCGTATTCCATCAGATAGGCTTTGATAAAGTCAGTGAGGTCACCATCGAGAACTGCCTGCGTGTCGGATGTTTCATGGCTTGTACGAAGGTCTTTGACCATTTTGTAAGGATGCAGCACATAACTGCGGATTTGGCTGCCCCACTCGATTTTTTTCTTGCCACTTTCGATAACATTAATCTTTTCACGCTGTTTTCGCAGTTCAATTTCGTACAATTGTGACTTCAGGAGTTTCAGCGCTTTTTCGCGGTTCTGACCTTGAGAGCGGGTCTCCTGACATTCAATCACAATACCGGAGGGTTCATGTTTGAGCCTGACAGCAGTTTCAACTTTATTCACATTTTGACCTCCGGGGCCGCTGCTACGGAAGGTGTCCCAGCTGATGTCGGACGGGTTGATTTCGATGATGATGTCGTCGTTGATGATCGGGTAGGCATACACCGATGCAAAAGAGGTGTGGCGCTTGTGGTTGGAGTCGAAGGGAGAAAGCCTCACCAGCCGGTGAACACCATTTTCGCCTTTGAGATAACCGTAAGCATAATCACCATCAAATTCAAGGGTTACCGATTTGATTCCGGCTACATCACCCTCCTGATAATCGACTTCGGTAATTTTAAACTTGCTTCGTTCGGCATACCGGATGTACATGCGCATCAGCATTTCGGCCCAATCCTGCGATTCGGTGCCACCGGCACCCGAATTGATCTGCACGATGGCGCCGAGTTTATCCTCTTCTCCACTCAGCATATTCCTGAATTCGAGATCTTCAACCAGGTACAGCGTGTCGCGATAATTGGTCTCGAGCTCCTGTTCGGTTCCTTCTCCCTGGATGTAAAAATCCCACATGACCATCAGGTCGTCGCGGCTTGCAAGGGCCTTCAGATATGCATCGGTCCATAGTTTTTTATCACGGATGGCCCGCAACGCCAATTCTGCCGTTTTGGGATTGTTCCAGAAATCTGCTGCTTGCGAGAGCTGTTCTTCTTCAGCTATTTGAGAAAGTTTTTTATCGATGTCAAAGGTACCTCCTCAAGACATCAAGTCTTGTCTGAAGGTCCTTCAATTGGTCTTGTGATACCATGTCAGATTTTAAGTTCTTTAATTACTTTTGAGATCAGGTCAAATTCAAATCCCTTGCCAGAGACAAAAGTGAGAATTTTTTCGCGGACATTCAAATTTTTCCCGGTATTTATCTCAAATTTTTTTTTGAGAACCAATTCCCGGATGGTTCTCAGGTAGTCATCATCTCCAATCTCCTCCATCGATTTTTGCACGAATTGCTCGGGGATATGCCGGCTTTTTAACTCATACCGGATTTTTGTCCGGCCCCATTTGTTGATATGAAATTTTCCGCGTACAAAAATGCGCGCAAACCTCTCTTCATCGATATATCCCTCCTCCTTTAACAGCGCAATGATACGGGTGATTCTGGAAGAAGAAACTTTCCATTGCAATAATTTTTTATCCACGTCGAAGGTGCATCGCTCCTGATAAGCACAATAATGGTGAATCCTTGCAAGGATTACATCCTGTTCATGTTTCACTGAATTGTTTGTTTCTTTCTCTGACATGCAAAAAACATCAGCCAATTTCAAATTTTACGATTATCTTGGCCCATTGATTAAGCGGATGAGGGCAAAATTGATATTGTCAATTTTAACATGTAAAGGTAAGGCTAAAACATAAAAAAAACCACTTCTGACATGAAATATTTTATTATCATTTTTCTGACATTCATTTTTAAGACGATTTTGGCTTCAGAGCCGACATTCATAATCGGGGGGCAAGCATTTCCGGTTTCTGGTTTTCAAATAGTTATTTCAACACAACCCGGAGAGGTGGAATTGAAAGCTGCCGTTGAATTTCAGAAGTACCTCGGCTTAGTACGGGGATAACACTGCCCATTTCAGATGCATTTTCTGATAAGTTTCCATATTCTGTTATCATTACTTCGGCCAAACAAATACTGGTGTCTGCAGTAGCTAAAACTCCTGGCCCGGATGGCTATGTCATCCAGATTCATCCTGGCAGCATCCTGATTGCCGGAGGTTCGCATAAGGGGACGCTTTACGGTGTTTATGAATTTTTGGAGAATTATTTGGGATGCCGGTTCTGGGCGCCAAACGCCGAATTTATCCCAAAGAAGGCTGAGATTATACTTCCGGTTGCAGATGTTGTTGACAATCCGGCATTTGGATGGCGTGAGGTGTACTATGCCGGAATGGATAACCAGGACTTTGCCGACAAGATGCGTACCGACCGTCATGCATGGAACGGAGGTGAGAACTGGGGTTTGTGGGTTCATACCATGTTTACCCTTGTCCCTCCTGAAGTGTACTTTGATGCACACCCGGAGTATTATGCGCTGATGGATGGAAAAAGGGCTAAAACACAACTTTGTCTCACCAATCCTGATGTACTCCAGATCGTTATCGATGCATTGAACGCAAAAATGAAAGAAAAACCTGAGGCAAAATACTGGTCGGTATCACAAATGGACACCTTTGGCGGTTGTGAATGTGATGGCTGTAAATATCTGAATGAACGCGAAGGATCAGCCTCCGGCTCTATGATCAGTTTTGTAAACCAGGTTGCGGCAGCCTTTCCCCAAAAGATAATTTCCACACTTGCCTATCAATATACCCGTAAGGCACCGGAATATATCAAACCGGCTTCCAACGTGAACATCATGCTTTGTACCATTGAATGCGACCGGAGTAAACCCCTGGAAAGCGATACGACTCCTGGTTCTTTTACCGAAGATTTGCGAAACTGGTCGGCTATTGCCAACGACATCCTGGTGTGGGATTATGTAATCCAGTTTACCAACATGATCGGCCCGTTTCCGAATCTTCCGGTGTTGCAACCAAATATTCAACTATTTAAAAAATACCAGGTCGGCTCGGTATTTGAGCAGGGCTGTCGTGGCACTTACAGTGAAAACCAGGAGTTGCGGCAATACCTGCTCGCAAAATTGTTATGGAACCCCGGGCTGAATGTTGATTCGCTCACAAACCTGTTTCTTGAAGGTTATTATGGAAATGCAGGTTCAGCAATCGGGGAATATTTGCACAGCATGACGGATGCCCTGAAAAAATCGGGCAAAACCTTGTGGATTTATGGCAGCCCGATGCAGGAAACCGATGCCTTTCTGAGTCCGGAGGAGATCAGAAATTATACATTGCTGTTCAATAAGGCAGAACTTTCCGTAGCAGGCGATTCTACCTTGCAAGCCAGGGTGCGCAAGGCCAGGTTACCGCTTGATTATGCCATGATCGAAATATCAAAAAAGAACATTACCGGCCCCGATGGGTTCATCGAACCTGCGGGAACAGGGTGGAAGGTTATGCCTGGCATGATTAACAGGGTGAATGAGTTTGTTGTACAAGCCGGCAAATCGGGTGTGAAAACAGTTCATGAACGGTTTTTACCTCCCGATGTTTATGGTCAGCAAACCATCGATTTTTTCAACAAAGCCTACACGCGGCATCTGGCAAAGGACAAACCATATGCCCTCACTGCGCAGCCAGCAGCAAAATACAGCGCCGGAGGAGCCGGATCGCTTACCGACGGCAAACGTGGGTCGTCGAATTATTATGTTCTCTGGCAGGGCTTTGAGGAAAATGATTTTACAGCATTGGTTGACATGGAAAAACCTACGGAGATAAATTATGTGGGGGCGGAATTTTTGCAGGACCTTGCTTCCTGGATCTTTTATCCAGTGGAGGTGGTAATAAGTGTTTCAGATGACGGAATTAAATTCACAGAGGTGGCAGCCTTTGATTCGCTAGCGTGCCAGGATCCGCTGTTGATAAGAGAAGTTGGCAAAATGATAAACCCGGTGACAGTCCGGTTTGTAAAATTTTATGCGCGCAATGCCGGAAAATGTCCCTCATGGCATATCGGCCATGGTGGCAAGGCATGGCTGTTTGCCGATGAACTGATTGTTGACAGAAGATAGGATCTCTTTAACCTTTATTTTTGTTTTTCGAAAACATCAACCTCCCTGAAATAGTAAGGCCCGTGGGCTGTGTTTTCACTTACCCACAGCAGGTAACGGTATTGTTTCGATTTTTCGGGCAACGGAATGATGGTATATACTGCTTTACTGTCGCCCCAGATATCCTCAGGGGGAGCGATGGCAATGAAATTCCATCCTGATGTTGCGGGATCACCCACAACCGCGGGTTTTTTTTCGCCGGATGCGCCCCACAGCGAAAAGGATTGTCCGCCGCGCCGGGTGCTTTTCTCGGTGAAAATATGCATGCTGTCGAGTTCAATCTCCTGCTGCAGATCCAGTAAGATACGGCCCTCGCCTTTGTACGACCATTTGTCGTTGATGGAGTCGCCGGGCAGCAGGTCGTACATTCCGTCGTTGATCGAGGGAACATTCATCCCGCTGGCATATCCTGCCAAAGCAGAATCTGAATCGGTGAAATAATAGGATGCCGTAACACCATTGGGTTGATGCATGTCAGCATAGTCTTTCATGGTAAGCCGGGCAGGCAGCCGGGTCAGGTTACGATTGCTGTAAGCGGTTATTTTTGCTGCCTGAACCTGGTTGTCATCCACATAACTTTTTGCGAGGGTGAGCGTCATCTCCGGGCGCCCTGTGAAATCATCGTATAGGGGACTTACCGGTTGAACCTGATCGAAGGAGTTGTCGGCGACAGTGATCGCGAATATCTTAATGCTTTCATTGTCTGGGAGTTGCAGGGTTTCGCTCGCCATGCCGGCTTCGAGTTTGTATTTGAACAGGTATGCATATTGGTAAGCAAGTGTTGTGGTATCGCGATGCAGATGGGTTGCAAACCAGGCAACTTCATCACGTTTGATAAACCCTTTTTGCATTCCCGTCAAACGTCCGAATTTATCCCATATGCGGTTGTCAAATTGTCCGATGTTGCCGCGATAGGCTCCAACCCGCAAGGTTGACTTGATATTCCCCACTTTGAATGTGCCGGATGTGTCGGTGAGCGCTGCGGCCAGGATATAAACGCTGTTGTAGTTTCCTGTTTTTGGCAGGCGTATTTTTTGACCCTTGCAGGCAATCACATTGTTTTTTCCATCCGCTTTCGGACCTAAATTGAATTGAATTCCATCTACAGTGAGTGTTTCCGGAAACAGGGCGGCAGGAATACTGATGCCTTGCTGATCGAACTGTCCGTCTTTCCTGTTTTTGGCAAAGGTTACCACATCCTGATCATATACCAGAGGCAACTCGATGGAGGAGGGCGCTGATTGTTTTTCTGCAGGAGGTTCCAATTGGAGCGCAAAACTGCGCATGGTGAATCTCTTCATATCGGTGAGCAACTTGCCGTTTTTGATGATAGCTTCCCCGATCAGCCGCTCCTGTCCATCCACCTCCCATGCTTTAATAATCTTGGATGCCAACGAAACTTCAACATTCTGAATATCTTTCCCGATGAGTTCCTGCAGGCGGATCACCACCTCCTTACCGTTCTCTGCTTTTTTGATGGTGCGGATATCAACCTGAGGAGAGGATACACGGGCAAAGGAATAAACTTTTCCGAGGAAACCCGGATGCTGTGATGTCTGGAAAATCCTGAATGGTTGATTCAAGCCTCTTCCCTGCCATTCAGAAAGAGCGGTGCGCCAATCTCCTTTGTGGCTGTAAATGCCAAAGGTAACCTCGTGGATTCCCCAATCCTGGGTAGCCTGATCGTGGAAGAAATTGGTGGTGGGGGTAAATAGCAGTGTAAGCCGTATGGTTTTATCGTTTGGCTTGTCGGAACCGAATTTGCAGTCTTCAAAAATAGTGACCCCGTAATTGCCCGATTTATCGGTGAGATCGATCCATTCGCGTGAAGGAACTTCATACTTTTTTTCATTGTTATTGCCCCGCTCGATCGTTCCAAAACCGAGATTATAGGTTGCCATTTCATTGGCGGCAGTCAGCGGAAACGAAGCTTTCAGGCATACTCCGCTCGATTGCCAGTTGATGGTATTGCGAACGATCAGATTCTCTTTCCCGGCAACAAGTTGAATATACTGGGTAAACACAGAATTCATTGCGTTGCGTTCAATTTTAACTGTCGCACGTACCGGCCCGTTTTCGAGAACAGTAATTTTTGCAGGTCCTTTGACGTATGCGAAGGGTGGTTTTTTGCGATCGTTCCAATCCATATTCCAGGCTGGCCAGTATTCCGGATGCTCTTTTTGGAATTCAAGCCGCATCGGACCAGAAAGCAACTCTTTGCCCAGTTTTTTATCGATGATGCTTGAAATGTCGCCTGAGGTGTTGATGGTAACCTTCAGGAATTCATTGTCAATGATATTGTTGGAGGCCGAAAGGGTTGATTTTCTCGGTGTTGATTTTTCGGTTGGACGAACATCGTAACAGGCCAGTCCAAACGAGGGAACGGTGCAGAGAAACAGGATCCGGATTCTTTCTTTCGAGATGCGTAAAACCTGAACCGGCAGCTCAGTTTCGGATGAATCAAATACCTGCACTGCATCCGGCGCGCCCCCGGGAAAAGAAATTTCAGCTTCTGCTATATCTTTTCGGCTGATAGCCAGAGGATTGTAAACTACCAGGGTTATTCCTTTTCCCCGTGTATCCATCGCGCGGATAACTGCCCCGGCTGAACTTTCAAGACCTGCCGCGAACTTGTTAAGAGCCAGCACTTCATCATTCCACGCATATTCATAGGCTTTTGGGATCGACGTTCCGGGAAGAATGTCGTGCATCTGGCTGCCCAGAACAAGCCACCAGGCTTCATGGAGCGAGCGGTGCTGGTATTTGATTCCACCGAGCCAATCGGCCATCACGGCTAATGGTTCGGCGGCTAAGGCAAGCTGCTCGTTTTTTCGATTCCAGCGTTTCATATAGGCCTGTGAGGTAAGTGACCCTGATGAGTGTTCTGTAAGAAGGAGGTCTCCAGAGTACGATGGCAGACGATTTTTTTGCTCCGTGGTGAGGTCGCGGAACAGCTGGTCTGATGAGCTTAGATAGACATTGATTTTTCTGTCGGGCTGGTCAATACTGCCAACAGCGTTTTTAACATCCTCCTCGCGCGGTGCTCCGCCTACATCACCTACTCCATAATACCGGTAGTCGGCGAAAACACCATACTTCTTGCCATTTTCCATTACCCGGTTAACCCAATAGGTTGTGGTGTCAAGTCTTTTTTTTATCTCACCGCCATAATCTGTGGCATTCAAGGCGGAGATGATGCCAATGCCGTCGGGTCCGATCCAGTTGCCAATGTTGAACGGAATACCTGCAGCTGATCCCCAGGAGAGCTTTTGGGTGGAAAAACCTTTTAATCCCGCGTGGGCCAATACCGAAGGAATATGTGCCTGGAATCCAAAACAGTCGGGCAGCAGAAAATCGACACTCTCTTTGCCGAATTCAGATCTGAAATAGCCATTGCCATAAAGCACCTGACGCATTATCGCCTCCGGGGCCGGGATATTGGCATCGCATTCATCCACCGACGAACCTCCCACATTCCACCTTCCCTGGGATACATATTTTTTTAGTTTCTCAAACTTTTCAGGATAGTATTCCTTCATCATCTTATACCTGCGTGCCCCCGAGAAGGTAAAAATATAGGGTTGATATTTTTCTAACCGCTGAAAATTGTCATCCATGGTGTTTTTCAGGAATTCATTGATCGTTGTTTCATAGTCCCACCGCCATTCGGTATCCAGATGTGCATAACCAACCGTGTAAAGCACCGGGTCTTTCGAAAGATCATATTTCGGGATTGCCGGTAAAGTTGCATCCTGCTGTGCATTTGCAACATTCATGAACAGGACGAACAGCAGCGCAGCTGAAAGGGAACAAATTCGCATCATGACAATTGTTTTTTCCATGTAAAAGTAGAGATTTATTTTGTTTCGCAAAAAGCGTTACTTTTGTACAAACAAACCTTAAAAGAAAAGTATTTTATGAAAAGAATCCTCTTCATGTTGTGCGTCAGTGCAGTTCTTACATCCTGCATGTCTGGAAAAGATCAGTTTAAAATTACCGGTAGTGTGAAAGGAGTGGATACCGGCATGGTTTTTCTTCAGAAATATGAGGTGGATCAATGGGTTGATACCGACTCTGCCAGGTTGGACAAGGGTGAATTTGTGTTTGTCGGAAAGGTAAGTGTTCCCGAGTTGGTTCAAATCGTCATGAAAGCCAACGAGGTTCTTTTACCGGTTTTTGTGGACAATGAAGCGATTAACCTTCAAATTTTTCCTGACAGCCTTGAGAAATCAACCGTGAAAGGCTCTGCTAACCATGACATCTATCAGCAATATGTTGCCATGAGTGAGGCCATCAATATCAGGATGGACAAGGTTTATGACGAATGGAAGAAGGCAAAAGTTGCCGGAGACACCGTTGGAATGGAACGAAACGACTCCATCTCAAACTGCCTGGATACGGAGGTGAAGCAGCAACTTCTGGATTTTGTCAAAACCAACAATAAAACTGTGGTTTCTCCTTACCTGATCATGCGAAATAGTTGGCAATTTGAATTACCTGAGCTGGAAGAAGTAGTGACTGCCATGGATACCAGCCTGAATCAGTCTCAGTACATGCAGGCCCTGCAGAAACGCATTGCTGTTCTTCGCAGCGTGGCTGTTGGCCAAATTGCCCCTGATTTTACCATGAATGACTCGACCGGTCAGCCAATTACGCTTTCATCACTGAAGGGAAAGGTGTTGCTGGTCGATTTCTGGGCATCGTGGTGCAGCCCATGCAGGGCCGAAAACCCCAATGTAGTGAAGGCATACCGGGCTTTTGGAAAGAAAGGATTTGACGTTCTCGGATGTTCCTTCGATCAGAACCGGGAAAAATGGATGAAGGCGGTTAAGCAGGACGAACTTACCTGGACCCAGGTTTCGGATTTGAAAGGTTGGGCAAATGAGGCCGGAAAACTTTATGGTGTTAACTCCATCCCGGCAAACGTTCTTCTTGACAAGGATCAGAAAATTATTGCCCGGAATCTCCGCGGGGAAGAGCTGATTCAGAAGATTGAGGAGATACTGGGACCGGCGTTGCAGGAGAAGAAGGCGAAAAATAAATAATTATCGATTCATGAGAGTCTTATTGATTGTAGGTTTGTTCATGGCTTCCTGCCTTGTTCAGGCTCAGAATACCATTGACGGCACCATTCTGAAGTATGACGGAAAAAGGATTTTCCTGATGAGTATCTACGGGGAAAAAACAAAAGCCATCGATTCAACCATGTCTGACAGTGCTGGCCATTTTGTTTTCACGCTCAGCAACCGTCTACCGGGGATGTACCGGGTGCAATGGGCAAAAGATGGCAATGTTGATCTGGTTTGGAATCAGGAAAATGTAAAATTCATCACCACCTCGAAAAACGCTGACGACAGCCTGCAGATCATAACCTCCATTGAAAACAAGATCAACCAGGCCTATTCGAGGCTTGACCGGATCAATCAGTCGAAATTACAGTTGCTTATGCCTGTTGTTGACTTTTATCCGGTAAAGGATGGCTTCTACTTATCGGCTTTCCGTGAATTGGAGTATACCCAAAAGTCGCAACAGCAATACCTTGATTCTCTGGTGAGATTATATCCGAATTCCTTTGCCGTTCGTGTGGCAAAAGTGTATCAAACGCCGTTTATCCCGGCAGGGCTTGGCAAAGATGAGCGAATTGTATTTTTGAAGCAGCATTATTTCGATCAGGTCGATTTTTCAGATACTGCACTCCTTCGCAGCATGGCATTTGTGAATAAGGCCATTGCATACTTGTCTATTTACAGTAACAACCGCATGCCTCAGAAACAACTGGAGGCAGAATTCATCAAGGCTGTTACCCTGATGCTCAGCGCTGCATCCGTAAGTCCGGTGATCTATAAATTCTGGCTTGATTACCTTGTGGGCGGTTTTGACAAATACCATTTCGACGAAGTTATTACCTACATAGCCGATAACTTCCAGGATCCCTCTTCGTGTGAGGATCAGGAGAGGAAATCGGCCTTGCAGAAAAAACTGGATACCTTTAAAAAAATTGCCATCGGAAAAATCGCGCCCGAACTCATTGTGCCCGATGCAAAAGGAGCCCCGGTAAAGTTGTCGGCAATCAATTCGGAGTATACCCTGCTGGTTTTTTATGCCACCACCTGTCCGCATTGCACAGCCATGACGCCAAGACTCAAAGAACTTTACGACAAACAGCAGCCAAAGCGTTTTGAGGTGATGTCGGTTTCAATCGATACCAGCCGGGCCGAATGGACAAAATTTATCAGGGAGGAGAAACTGACCTGGATAAACGTTTCTGACCTGAAAGGGTTTAATGGTAAGTCGGCCGACGATTACAACATTTATGCTACTCCAACCATGTTCCTGCTCGACCGGGAAAAGAAAATCCTGTCCAAACCCATCTCCCTGATGGAGCTTGAACAGGCTTTTCGTGATCATAACCTGATTAATTAAAATTACGAATTACGAATTACGAATTACGATTTTCAAAAATAAGTTTCATCGTAATTAATATTTTATGATTCTTGCTGTGCCGGAAGTTCCTTCCGATACCAGCCGGATGATGTAGATGCCATTTGGTTTTTCCTGAAGTGAAAATTCATGTTTCAGCTTCCCTTCAACCTGGCGGGTGGCCATCCTTTCACCACGCATGTCATAGATTTCAATATTGGCAGTTTGCAACACTTCCCTGCCTATAATTTCAATGGTAAAGGAGCCTGTAGTCGGGTTAGGGTAAACCCGGAAAAGGTTGCCTGATGCGGTTTGCGGCATCGGCTCAACTATCGGGCCGGCCAGGGATTCTTCCTTAAACGCCGCAGGTAAAGTATGGGGAACGGCATTGCAATAAAAACAATCGGATGAGATATACCCATGCAGGTAACCTCCCTGGGCCGTAGCCGCTCCCGGAAGAATTCTGATGGCTTTTCCTGCGATCAGTATTGCTGTTCCGCCGGTTTGCACAAGAAAACTATTGCCGCTTCCCGGCACAATCAGTGTATCTGTTGCATCTGAGCAGAGCGTCTGTCCTCCGGGTACCGTCACGCTTTCAAGAATTCGGTTTGAAGGAGGCAAGGCGTAAACCGTAACCGCTTGACCGATGGTATCGCTGCAGCCATTGGCATCGGTTACGGTTACCGTATAGTCTCCGCTGGCATTCACCGTGATTGCGGGAGAAGTTGCAGCATTGGACCAGCCGTAGCTTGTTCCGCCCGATGCTGTCAGGATGACTGATTCTCCCTCGCAAATAGTCGTAGGGCCGCCTGCGGTGATCAGAGGCACGGGAAGTGGGTTCAATGTTACCAGAAAGGTGTTTTCTACCCCGCTGCCACATGGATTTGTCCCTGATGCCGAGATAAAACCGGTTTCCGCGTTGAGCGCATAGTTAACCGTAATCGTGCGGCTGTTGGCACCAGACACGATGGTTGCACCTGCCGGGAGTGACCATGAATATCCCGTGGCATTGGTAATGGCCGGAATGGAATATACCACCCCTTTCGTTCCCTTGCAAAGCTGGTTGATTCCTGTGATGGCTCTGGCAGGATAAGGATGGCAGTTTGTTACCTCGACCGAATCGCTGACAATGCTGCTGAAATTGCCAAGGGTGTCCCGGAAGTCTACGTTCATCAGGTGTTTGCCCAGAGGCAGGTAGGGAAGTTCAAGCGAGTCAAGCAGGATCACATCACTTAAAGGCTGTGAAAGTGATATCACCCGCATGTTTGGCGGGTGGTTGTCGAACCAGAACCGGTATCCCGAAATGGCATTGTTTGCAATATTTGCTGTGCCGGTTTTGTAAAAATAGCTGGATGATACCACGCTGGAAAGGTCACTGCTCTGGAAACGCACGTGTGCTTTGTGAAGTCCGGGCTGGAGAGCTGCTGCATTAATATTGGCCACCACGTCGGCTGCAGGTTGATTTTCAACTGGTACAGTAACTTTTCCGGCCGGGTTGTCGTCGAACCAATACTCATAGGATATCAGGTTATTTTGATTTCCGGAGCCATGTTTGTAAAACATGTCCGACTGCGTTGAACACCAGGTGCCGGTGGTGTTTTTGAACCGGATGTGAAAAGCGTGAAATCCCAGGGAGAGTGATGATGCTGTAATAACTTCTGAAAGATCAAGCATTTGAGTGTTAGCGACATTCACAGCAGTTTTGGCATCGTTGTCGTTGTCGAACCAATATTCGTATCCTGAAATCAGCATCTCGGGTACGATCACGAAATAGGCTGAACTTGTGGAACTAAAAGTGCCTGTAACATCCCTGAACCGGATGTGAAACGTGTTCATTCCCGGGCTCAGTGCAGCGGTTGAGATGGCAGAACTCAGGTCAAGCAGGGTTGTACTGCTCACACCGACCGCGGTTTTGCCGGCATAATCGCTATTGAACCAGTATTCATATCCATTGATCAGGGTGGAGACCGGATAAAAGAAAAAGGAGGAACTTACCGGGCTATACCTGAGAGAGTCATCCTGAAAGCGGATGTTGAATCGGTGAAAACCAACGGGAAACGGGGACACATTTACCGATGTGTTCAGGTCCAGCGTTGTTGCCGGACTAACTGACTGGCTGATTCTCCCGGCATCATTGTCATCGAACCAATACTCGTATCCGATGATTTTTGGTGCCTGGGCTACAATAATTTGCAGCGGGATAACCAGGAGGCCTGTAATGAGGAGTAATATTTTTCTCATTGTGGACTATTTTTCCTGGGCAGCAACCTTGAAATGGATGTTGAGGGTGCCGTTTGGACTTGTCGAGCCCGACACATATTTGAACTGGATATGGGGGTTCACTGGCAGCATGCCATCTTTAAAAGGTTCGCCGCCGTAAATTCCAACATCGGTTCCGTCACTGCCGCCATTGATGCCCGGGCTGCCTGCAATAAGATGGTAATTGTGATGAATATCATAAGTATTACCGCTCTGGCTGGTATAGATTTGCTCATTAGGCACATTTTCATGGTTCCCCGACAAGTTGCCAAAACCGTTCAGGTTTGCCACACAGTAGCCTAAATAATCGTAGTAAAATCCAATAGGTCCGTTGAAGAGATTATAATAATAATTGTTGTTAGTACAATAAATTGTATTCCAGCCATAATAGGCGACGCATGGATTTTTAAAAATGTTGTTGGAAAATGTTGAATTTTTTACATAAAAATTAAGCGTTCTATTGCTTCCCCACAAGAAGTCATTGTGCAAGAATGTGGCGCCGTAAAAGTAGTTCAGCTGGCCTTCCAGAATGTTATTCCTGAAACTGGCATTGGAATGACCGCCATAAACATGACCGCGAATGATGTTTTCACGGAAAAGGAAAGAGGATGTGGTGGTGTCACTACCATTGAATGAAAGGCTGATGGTATTCAGATTACAGCGCGAAACAAAATAGGATGAAACATGCTGATCGGCATGGCTGGTGCCAAATGTGAGCGTTCCGGTGAGCATGAACCCCTGGAGGCTTCCGTTGTCGGCCCCCGACACGATGGTGATGTTCCCTGTGAGGAAGGTAGTTCCGGTGGCATAGCAGGAGTCGGGGTATATTCCGGCACCTATGATGTGAACCCCTTTGTCGATGATCAGGTTGCCGATGTCCATCAGCGCAGTTCCCGGCAGGTAGATATAATCACCATTTGCCGAATGAGCAACCGCTGAATCCAGCCGGGTAAAAAATTCACTTCCGCCTGATAAATGGTTAACGGCGATCAATTCCTGGGCGCTAAGGGAATTGATTCCCCAAAAGAAAATGGTTATGAATGTAATCAGTTTTTTCATGACAGGTTTGGTTTTAAGATTAATTTTATTCGGTAATGTAATACTTTAATGACGAAAATTTTGGACAAAGATAGAACAGAAAATGAAAATACAAATATTCAGGTATAAAAATTCTTAAATAAAGGTATGAATTGCGTAAAGCCGATGACAGGATTTTTGTATTCCGGCGTTTTTTTTAACTTTGCAGACTTAAAAGATAAACCGATTAAAGTTTTAAATTGCAGCAGCGCACATGTATGAGTATATCCAAGGTAAGCTGGTAGAAAGAAACCCTGCTTATGCGGTTGTTGATGTGAATGGAATCGGCTATTTGCTGAACATATCCATACACACCTATGCGCAGCTTCGCGACGACGAGAGGTGTATTTTGTACACCCATCTCGTAGTTCGGGAAGACGACATGCTGCTATACGGATTTGCAGATGTTGGAGAGCGGGAACTTTTTCGGCAACTTATCAGTGTTTCAGGGGTAGGAGTAAACACGGCACGCATCATTTTATCGTCTCTTTCCCCGATAGAGGTGGTAAGAGCCATTGCTGAAGGCAATGCCGGTTTGCTGCAGCAGATCAAGGGGATCGGGGCGAAAACAGCTCAACGCATCATCATTGACCTGAAAGATAAGGTATCGCGGGAGTTAATTCCCAACGAAAAATCAGGAATTTCACACAATACAAAGAAGGAAGAAGCGTTATCAGGATTGATCATTCTGGGCTTCCCAAAGATGCTTGCTGATAAGGCATTGAACAAAATCATCGAATCGGAAGGAACGGGCTTGACAGCGGAACAACTGATCAAACATGCGCTTAAGGTTTTATAGCGTGATGGTTCCAAAGTAATAATGACCTTGCAGGACTTAGTGAAGAGAAACAATTTATACACCCTTATATGCCTGGCCGTCCTGGTTATTTGTCGTATCCCGGTTTTTTCCGGAGAATCGGCAGGTAATTACATGGTTTCCATGCCCGGGACATCTCCCCCCGACAGTTTGTACAGAGGTGATACCACACTTCGGTATCCGTTTGTTGATGAAACAGTTATGCCTGGATCAGGAAGCGAGAATCCAATTTATCTCAAAAATCCATCCAACATTAAAACGAATGTTGAATATGATCCGGTTACCCGCCAGTATTACTACAATTATAAAATAGGAGAAACGGTTTACCGGATTCCAACAACCCTGTCGTTCGACGAATTTCAGAATCAGGACATGCAGTCGATGATCAACCAATACTGGAAGGAGCGATCGGAAGCGGCGACGATGGACAATGCAACAGGGATCATTCCCAAGATCCGCATCCCCGGGAAGGTGTTTGAAACCATTTTTGGTAACAACACGGTTGATATTCGCCCGCAGGGATCGGCAGAGATCGACTTTGGCATCGTTTCCAACAGGCGCGACGATCCCATGCTCAGTACCCGTCAGCGCCGACAGACAAACTTCGACTTCAACGAGAAGATACAGATGAATGTGGTGGCCAAAATCGGAGATAAAATCGAATTCAAAATTAATTACAACACCGAAGCCACATTCGATTTCGAAAACAAATTGAAGCTCAGGTACGAAGGCAAAGAAGACGATATTATTCAATTGATTGAAGCGGGCGACGTTAACCTGCCGCTCAGCACAAATCTGATCAGAGGAACCGAGAGCCTCTTTGGCGTCAAAACAAAATTGAGGTTTGGAAGGGTAACCGTTACCGCACTCTATTCCCAGCAAAAAAGCGAGACTAAAAACATTGTCGTGCAGGGCAATGCTCAAACCCAAAGATTCAGAATACGGGCCGATGAATATGAAGAGAACAAGCATTTCTTTATCGGACAAAACTTTCGCGACACTTACCGTGACGGTCTCAAGAAGCTGCCGGTAATCACCTCCAATGTGAATATTCTGAAAATTGAGGTCTGGGCAACCAATATCGGCGCGGCAGTGACGGAGAACCGAAATATTGTGGCGTTCATGGATCTTGGTGAGTACAACCCTTACAACACACGATTGTTTACAGGGAACCCCGCGCGCAGATTTCCGTCGAACAACTCGAACGACTTGTTCCAGGTTCTCATGCCGAATGCCTATGATTCAGGACAGGTGCGCAGCATCAATACTGTGAGCGGTTACCTGAAGGGGGCTCCTTTTTATATGATTGCCGGCGAGGATTTTGAAAAGGTTGAAAGTGCCCGTAAATTGTTACCATCAGAATACAGTTTCAATCCGAAGCTGGGGTTTATCTCCTTGAACACCGCATTAAATTCCGATCAAATTCTGGCTGTGGCATACCAGTATCAGGTTGTAGGCGATACCACGGTTCATCAGGTGGGTGAATTTTCCGACCAGGGAATTGCCTCACCAAAAAGTCTGGTGGTGAAGTTGTTGAAGAGCACTTCGTTGAATACCAGAGTTCCTACATGGAAACTGATGATGAAAAATGTTTATGCACTGGGTGCATACCAGTTGCAGGGGAACGATTTTACCATGAACATTTTATACTCTGGAAATGCCAACGGCGTGCCAACAGCTTATATTACAGAAGGAAGAATAAAGGGTGTTCCTCTTTTACGCGTGCTGAACCTGGATAATGTAAATCAGCAATTCAATCCTCCCGGCGATGGCATGTTCGACTTCATTGACAATGCCGTAACCCAGGGAGGAACCATCCAGGCATCGAATGGACGAATATTCTTTACGGTGCTCGAGCCGTTTGGCAAGGATCTGCGCGATTCAATTTACGACCCCGCCGACCCAAAAGGATCTCTGGAACTGGCTAATAAATACTGTTTTGATTCGCTGTACACCATGACCAAGTCGAATGCAAGGCAGTATCCTGATAAAAATAAATTCGTTTTAGACGGTTTTTACAAATCCGCTGCCGGTGCAGAAATTTCGCTCAATGCACTGAATGTGCCGGCCGGTTCGGTCAGGGTAACAGCTGGTGGAATCCAATTGATGGAAAATCAGGATTATACCGTTGATTATACCCTTGGCCGGGTCAGAATCATCAATGAGGGAATCCTTAATTCGGGTACGGCGATCAACATTTCACTGGAGAGCAACGAAATGTTCAATGTTCAAACCAAGCGGTTGATGGGTGCGCACATCGATTACAAAATAAATAAGGATTTCGTTATCGGAGCCACTATTTTGAATCTGAATGAGCGTCCGTTGACACAAAAGGTAAACTATGGTGATGAACCGATGTCGAACACGATGTGGGGAATGAATCTTACCTATCGAACCCAATCGCGGCTGATAACCCGGTTTGTTGATGCCCTTCCGCTCATTACAACCAAAGCCCCGTCGTCCATTGCCGTGGATGTGGAATTTGCCCAATTCATCCCCGGTCATTCCAAAGCAATCGGGCGTTCAGGAACAACTTATATCGATGATTTTGAAGGTGCTCAATCAACCATCGACATGAAATCGATGTCAAACTGGTATCTGGCAAGTACCCCGCAAGGACAAACAACTCCAAACATGTTCCCCGAAGCTGCTCCGGGGCCTCCCACACTTTCTTATGGGTTTAACCGGTCAAAGCTCGGCTGGTACATCATCGATCCGTTGTTCTATGATAAAAATACAAATCTTTTACCCCCCAATGTATCTAACCAGGAATTGGCAAATCATTATGTGCGGCAGGTATGGGAAACCGAGATCTTCCCAAACAAACAGCCATTGAATGGTGTTCCTGTGAACCTGTCGGTACTTAATCTGGCCTATTATCCTTCGGAGCGGGGATCGTACAACTTCGATGTATCCCCAACCTCAGTGTCGAAGGGCTTGAACGCCGACGGAACCCTGGCCAATCCCGAAACCCGGTGGGGAGGCGTAATGCGCAAGATCGAATCAACAGATTTCGATGCCACCAACATTCAGTATATTGAATTCTGGATGATGGACCCTTTCATTTACGATACCTTGAACAGCGGCCAGCTCTATTTTAACCTTGGAGATATATCGGAGGATATTTTAAGGGATGGGCGAAAAAGTTTCGAAAACGGTTTACCAACCACTGCGCTTGTAACAGAGGTTGACACTACTATTTGGGGCCGTGTGCCACAATTGCAGGCACTTGTGGATGCATTTGACAACACCCCTGCCACCCGGCCATTTCAGGATGTGGGATATGACGGATTGACGGATGTTGATGAAATATCTTTCTTTGACACATCCTACGTCGCGAAGGTCAGAAACACCTTCGGCGCAAATTCGCAGGCATATATAAATGCATCTTCCGACCCCTCATCTGATGACTTTCATTACTTCAGAGGGACCGATTATGATGAAAATCCGAATTTCAGCAGTGTGTTGAACCGTTATAAAAAATACAACGGCCCTGAAGGAAACAGCCCAACCACCGAGCAAAGCGTTGAAACCTACCCGACCATTGCAACTACTCTTCCCAATATGGAAGATATTAACAAAGACAATACATTGAGTGAGGCTGAGCGGTATTACCAATATGTTGTCCAGTTGCGCCGCGACCAGATGAAGACAGGGTCGAACTACATCACCAATATCTACCATGCCACCGATATTCCCCTGGCCGATGGTACCCGAGGCAATGTTAACTGGTATCAGTTTAAAATACCCATCCGCACCCCTGATCAGATTATCGGAACCATCAACGATTTCACCTCCATCCGTTTTATGAGGGTGTTTTTCAAGAACTTTCAACGTCCGGTTGTTTGCCGTTTTGCTACACTTGAATTGTCGCGCGGCGAATGGCGGAAATATAACTACAGTCTGCTTTCTCCCGGCGAATATATTCCCAATGCCGAGCAGAATCAAACCCAGTTCGACATAGCAGCGGTGAGTCTTGAAGAAAACGGCAGCAAACAACCCATTCCATATGTTATGCCTCCGGGGATTGAACGCGAAACCAACTGGGGTTCGACCAACATGCAAAAGCTCAATGAACAGTCGATGTCGTTCAAAGTATGCAACCTGGTTGACGGGGATGCCCGGGCAGCTTATAAAAATGCAGAATTTGATTTCCGTCAGTTTAAACGGCTCCAGATGTATGTTCATGCTGAACAATCTGTTCGCAACCAAAATTTAAAACCAGGCGATCTTACAATCATCATGCGCATTGGATCCGATTTTACAGAGAACTACTACGAATATGAAATCCCGCTGAACTTTACCGCCTGGGGAACTCAGGCCAACAATCCTGACGCTATCTGGCCCGAAAGCAATGCATTCGACATTGACCTTGAACGGTTGGTCAGGGTGAAATATAACCGGCTGGTTGCCATGCGCGACAAGGGGATTGAACTGACCTCTTCAACACCCTATTCGGAGTTTGACGGGAAAAATAAAATTACCGTTGTGGGTTCTCCTACCATCAGCGATGTTCGCGCCATCATGGTCGGCGTGAGAAATCCCAAAAAAAGCACCCAAACATCCGATGACGATGGCCAATCGAAATGTGCCGAAATATGGGTGGATGAACTCAGGCTCTCGGAGTTCAATAAAAATGGAGGATTTGCCGCCACTGCCAGGGTGGCCGTTGAACTTGCCGATCTTGGCCGGATCCAGCTTACCGGAACATACAGCAGTTCGGGGTTTGGCACATTGGAACAGAAGCAAACCCAGCGTCCGATGGAGGCTGTGACGACTTTTGGATTCGATACCGATCTGGAACTGGGTAAATTTTTCCCGGCCAAAACGGGAATTCGCATTCCGATGCACTTTGACTATGCCATGATGCTTACCAGTCCGAAATATGACCCGCTGAATCCGGACTTGTATTTATCTGATGTAATCGATGCCTTTGATTCAAAACAACAGAAAGATTCGATCAAACAAATCACGCAGGGATATACCCAGACCAAAAACTTTAACCTGATGAATGTCAGGAAAGACAGAACCGGGACGAAAAAACCAAAAATATACGATATCGAGAACTTCAACGCAAGTTATGCCTATTCCGAAATTTTTCACCGGGATGTTGATGTCGCGTATGATCTGAAGAAGAAATACACGGGCGGATTCGGTTATAACTATTCAACCCAGCCAAAAAACGTGGTACCGTTTCAGCGCGTCAAAGCATTAAATAAATCGAAGGCTTTTGCCTTAATCAAGGATTTTAATTTCTATTACCTGCCCAAAGCTTTTTCTTTTCGGACCGATATGAACCGTGAGTTCAATCAGCGGCAATTCAGAAATAAAAGCAGGGCCATTGTGCCGATGGAAACTTTCTACATCAAACGGTGGGACTGGAGCAGGACGTTCGATTTGAAATATGATTTTGCGAAATCACTTCGGCTGACGCTTGTTGCCAACACCCAGGCGTTTGTGAACGAACCTCCCGGGCAAATCGACCGTTCAAACCGGGATCAGATATGGAGCGAGATACTCTCCTTCGGAACCAAAAACAATTATAACCAGGCGCTGAACGTTAGCTGGGATGTACCGATCGGTAAAATTCCGATGCTTGATTTCATCACCCTTCAGGCCGGATATCTGACAACCTACCGATGGATGGGTGCTCCCATCTCAATCCAGGAACAGTATGGAAATACAATTGAAAATGCCAATGTACAAACACTGAACGGTGGGTTTAACTTGGTAACCCTTTACAACAAAATACCCTATCTGAAAAGAATAAACCAGGCATCAACCAACCAGCGTGGAAATAAGCCGGAACCACCGAAAAACAAAAACCTGGACAAGCAGGACAGCCTGAAACTTTTACCAAACCGACCGAAAATCGGCAAGATCTTGCTTGAAGGAACCGTTCGTTTTTTGATGGCTGTGCGGACTGCAAAATTTACCTACACACAGGGAAATGGGACCCTGTTGCCTGGTTTTAAACCAGAACCTGTTGCCTTGGGCAACAACTGGAATCTTAATGCGCCTGGTTTGGGCTTTGTATTTGGCAGCCAGAATGATATCCGGTATAAAGCTGCCGATAACGGATGGATCACCAATGACACCATGCTGAACACCCAAATGTTTACCAAGTTTACCGAGAACCTCAGTTTAGCCGTCAGTATTGAACCATTGAAAGATTTGCGTATTGAAGTAGTTGGCAGCCGGCAATACTCCAAATCTCATTCAGAGTATTTTAAAGCAAATTCAGCCGGCGACTTTGCTCCCTATTCACCTTACAATCAGGGAAGTTTTACAACCTCCTACATCATTATAGCCACTTCATTTGCACAGGACGACGGAGCAGGAAAATCTCCTACTTTTGAAACAATGAAGCAGTACAGGTTGCAGATTGCACAACGGTATGCAGCCATGAACCCAAATTCACGTTCGATCAACGATTCAACCGGGTTTCCCAATGGCTACGGGCCAACAGATCAGGAGGTGCTCACCTCGGCATTTCTGGCCGCATATGCAGGAAAAGATCCCGCAAAAATTAAGCTTACCGCTTTCCCAACCATTCCGCTTCCAAACTGGCGGCTAACATACGACGGACTTGCCAAACTCAAGATTTTTAAAACATGGCTCCGCACATTCACAATTACCCATGCCTATTTGTCGACCTATAGCGTTGGTTCATTTAATTCCAATATTTATTTCAAAGAGGTAGATGGGATGCCCTCTGTTGTTGACGATGCAGGCAATTTTATCCCGGAGGCTCAAACCACGATTGTCTCCATCACCGAGCAGTTTAACCCGTTGATCAAGTTTGACCTGGGCTTTATTAACAGTTTGCTTGCCAGCGCCGAAATGCGCCGATCGCGCAATATCTCCCTCAGCTTTGTAAACAACCAGCTTACCGAAATCACCAGCAACGAATTTATCGTTGGATTGGGCTACCGGTTAAAGGGGATCCGGTTCAATTTATCGGGGATGCTTGGCGGGGGAAAGAAAACCAAAACCAACAGCGACCTGAACCTGAAACTTGATTTTTCAATTCGGAAGAACAAAACAGTTTTGCGCAGGGTTGATCAGGATATCAATCAGATAAGCGTTGGTCAGCAGGTGATGACGCTGAATTTCTCGGCCGATTACAATCTCAGTGCCCGGTTCAATGTGAGGTTCTATTTTGATAAGGTGATCAATACCCCGTATGTGTCAAATCAGTATCGTACCTCAAACACCAAAGGGGGTATAGCATTACGGTTTACTCTGGGGAATTAGATGTTGCAGGTGTTTGAAAAAAATGTAATTTTGAGCAAATCTATAAACATAATTATTATGAACGTTCCAGCAAATCTCAAGTACACAAAAGACCACGAATGGCTTAAAGTTGATGGCGATTTCGCCTATATTGGCATCACCGACCATGCGCAGCATGAATTGGGAGATATCGTTTTTATTGAAGTGGAAACTGTAGGGGAGACACTTGCCAAACACGAATCATTCGGTACCATCGAGGCTGTAAAGACCGTTTCAGACATGTTTATGCCTGTAACCGGTGAAGTACTGGAGTTCAATGAGGTGCTTACCACAAATCCTGAGATTATTAACCAGGACCCGTATGAAAAAGGTTGGGTGATTAAAATTGCATTATCCGATGCAGCCGAGATTGGCGAACTGCTTGATGCGGCTCAATACAGTGCCCTGATTAGTGGCTGACCTGGTTTCCCCCTTTATTATCTCACACTGATTGATGCGATTTATTAAATACAACCGCCTGGGAATTCTGTGGGGCTGTATGATTATTATTATGACACTTCTCCCCGGGAGGGTATTTCCCCAAATACCCGCTTTTATCGACCTCTTCAAGCCGGATAAATTAATCCATCTTTTTGTATTCGGGATGTTTGCTTTTTTGCAACTCAGGGGTTTTACAATCCAGGATGTTTTTTTACAGGTGCGGAAAAATGCCATAATGCTGACCCTGCTCACCGGATTTCTATTGGGTGGGGTGACTGAGATTGTTCAGCATTACTTTATTCCGATGCGTACCGGATCGATGGTCGATTTCATAGCCAATGCATTGGGGTGCCTGGCAGGCTTAGCATTTTTTCATTTCTGGCGAATCTGGTTTTATCATCAAAACCCGGGTGTGTAGAAATATTTACCCTTCAGCCGTTTCTTTGTGAAAGTGGTTGTATACCATGCCTCCTTTCGCTTTCCCGATCACCTCCTGGATCTCCTCCAATGACGCTAATTTAATATTTTTAACCGATTTGAATTTCCACAATAATTTCTGGTTGATATTGGTTCCAATTCCGGCAATTTCCATCAGTTGCGGCGCCATGGTGGCTTTTTCGCGACGGCGGCGGTGGTGTGTGATTCCGAATCGGTGTGCCTCATCGCGCATTTGCTGGATGATTCGGAGCGTTTCCGATTTTTTGTCGAGGTACATCGGCAGCGAGTCATTCGGATAGTAGATCTCCTCCAATTTCTTCGCGATACCGATCACGGTCATCTTCCCCGACAAACCAAGGGTATGGAGGCTTTTCAGCGCAGCGCTCAACTGTCCCTTGCCGCCATCTACAATAATCAGTTGCGGCAGAGGCTTCTCTTCATCCATCAAACGTTTGTACCGGCGCATAATAATCTCCTCCATCGAGGCAAAATCGTTGGGCCCTTCAACCGTTTTAATGTTGAAATGACGATATTCGCTTTTATCGGGTTTCGCATTTTTAAAGCATACCATGGCTGCCACAGCACTATCGCCCTGGATGTTAGAATTGTCGAAGCATTCGATGTGGGAAGGTGGTTCAGTCATGCGCAGATCTTTCATCATGGTATCAAGGATGCGGCGCGTTTTATGCTCCGGGTCAACCAGCTCCTTCTGCTTCTCTTTTTCAAGCTGGTAATATTTAACGTTTCGCTCCGAAAGATCGAGTAATTTCTTTTTATCGCCGATCTTCGGCACGGTGAAATTCAGTCCCGGAATCTCATAATCCATGATGAACGGTACGATGATCTCCGGAGAGACACTTTCAAACCGTTGTCTGATTTCGGTTATGGCAATGGATAGCAGCTCTTCGGGGCTTTCATCCAGTTTTTTTATCATCTCGATGGTATGCACCTGGATGATAGCGCCGTTCATCACCTTCATGAAATTGACATAGGCATGCAAGCCCGCGCTGACAATTGAAAAAACATCTACATCGTGAATGGTCGGACTGACAACTGTCGACTTACTCTGGTATTTGTCGAGTAAGGCCAGTTTTTCTTTCACATAATGGGCCTTTTCAAACTCCTGGGTTGCGGCGTAACTCATCATAAGCTCTCTGAGTTGCTTTGCAACGGTGGTGATGTTGCCCTTGATGATCTCTTTGATGGCGGCAATCGACCTGTCGTAATCTTCAACCGGCTGATGTTCTTCGCATGGTCCCTTGCAATTTCCGATATGAAATTCGAGGCAGACTTTAAACTTTTTGGCCCGGATGTTTTTATCGGTGAGTGCTAGGGAACAGTTGCGCAGCGGGTAAAGCTGGCGGCTAAGCTCGAGCAGGGTATGCATGAGCCTCACATTAGCGTAGGGACCGAAATAGGTTGATCCGTCGCGGACGACATACCGTGTAGGAAAAATACGCGGGAAGGGCTCGTTTTTGATGCAAATCCAGGGAAAGGTCTTATCATCTTTGAGGGCGACATTGTAATGCGGCTGGTATTTTTTGATGAGATTATTTTCGAGAAGCAGCGCATCCTGTTCAGTTTCCACAACAATGTATTTGATGTCGGCTATTTTGCGAACCAGCATCTGCACCTTGCCGCTGATGGAGTTGATTTTTGCAAAATAGGAACTAACACGTTTCTTCAGATCTTTGGCCTTGCCAACATAAATGATTTTATTTTTTTCGTCGAAATACTGATAAACCCCCGGTTTATGCGGCAGGTTTTTCACAATCGGTTCAAGCTGAGAAAAATATTTGTTCAGTGCGTTGGTCATTTTAGAAACCCACACCCTTTCCCCTTCCTACTGGCAGGGAGGGGCATGGCAGGGTGCACAAAGATAATTCAATACGGATTACATCCCGTTGTCAAATTCGAACTTCGCCTCTTTCTGCTTCTTGCCGGTTGTGCCGAAGTTGAACACCAACCCGCCATAGATAACCCGTGCATCGCGGCGCCTGATCGACTCCTGCACCAGAATGGGTGTGTTTACACTGCTCTTCCATGCCTGTGAGTTGAAGAGGTCGGAAACAGTGGCGATCAGCGACAGTTTTTTCTTAAAGAAATCCTGCCTGAACCCAAGGTTTACGACCCACGATGGCTTGCGGAATCCCTGCGGGGTGAGTACTTCCGACCGGTATTGGCCATTTATCTGAAACAGGGTGGTTTTGGTAATGCTGATGGCTGCATTCAGTTTGGCATTCCACGAAAAGGTAGATTTGGCGTTGCTGTAGCCGATGTTTGAAGCATCAATCTGGCTGTAAAAACCCGAAGCGCTGAAATTCAGGTTGATGATCTTTGCAATCTGGGCTGTTCCACTCAGGTCGAGGCCGGCCGACTGATCCTTTGCCAGGTTTTCGAATGTGGTAACGAGCACCGAGTCGTTCAGATTGGTGGTTACCATGGTGAATCCATTGACCTTGATGCGGTAGAAGAGGGTAGGAACAAGATTTGCATTTTTGAACTTTACAGCATATCCAAGTTCCATGGAATGAATTTCTTCCGGTTTCAGGTTTGGGTTCCCCACGAAAATGTTGCGGGGATCGCGGTATTCGGGAACAGGGTTCATGTCTTCTCCATCGGGGCGGTTTACCCGCTTGCTGTAGTTGATTTGCCACTCATTTTTTCCCGATGCAACACTTAAATGCAGGGTAGGGTAGAGGGCAAAATAATTGGTGTTGGTGGTGGTGTCGAGGGTTTTAAAATCGAGGTATACCAAGGCTTCTTCGGCACGCAGACCGGCCATCACGCTGAATTTTTTCCAGGTATAACTCAATGTTGTGAACAGGGCATGCACGGTTTGATTGGCATGAAACAAATTGTTTTCTCCCTGGTATTCAATCCATTGGCCGGTGATGGGGTCAAGGTGGGAAACTTCCTGGTTCTGGTCTGTTAGCTGAATGTTGCCCTCGTATCCCAGCTCCATACTGGCATTTTCCCACAACGGCCGGCTGTAATCGACCGTGATGTTGATCTCCTGCTCCTGGTTGGTTGCAAGGGTCTGGTCCGATGTGTCGGGCAACTCCGGGACGGAATAACGGTTGGTATAGTAATCATTTTCAGACTCTTTATCGCCCTGGTATTCAAAACCGGCCCGCAACTGGTGCTCGCTTTCCTTGTCGAAAACGTGTTCGTAAAATGCAGTGAGCCCAATGCTGCTCTGGGTCTCCTTACCATCATGATAACGGGTAAATGCCTCTGTTGGTTGCAACAAATGATCCTGGTAAAGATTGGCTGCCGTATCGGTTCGGTTTACCTGACGGTAGTTGTATATTCCGGTAATGCCCATGGCATCTTTTTTACTCATATTCCAGTCAAATCCAAGCTGTGCCAGATGGGAAACCGGGCGGGCATAGGCTATAGTATTCTGTGAAAACCAGGTCGATTGATTTGTAGTGGTGTCAATGGTTTGGGAACTGAGTTCACGGGTCATCAGCCGGTAATCATGCCGGAAGCCATAACTACCAAAAAGGTTGAAATTACCGGTATTCAGGTTGAGTTGCAGGTTGGTGTTGTAACGGTCGTTGTTCCCGATATTTGCCCCGAGGATACCGTTGAATCCTGCCTTTCGTTCTTTTTTCAGGATGATGTTGATGATCCCGCCGGTACCGTCAGGTTTATATTTCGCCGATGGGTTGGTTATCACTTCTATCTTTTCGATCAGCGAAGCCGGCATCTGTTCAAGATTTGCCGCGCCACTCATCACCGAGGGCCGGCCATTGATGAGGATGGTAACACTGCCCGATCCCCGGAGGCTCACATTCCCGTCCATATCTACAGACACAGATGGAATGGTTTGCAACATGTCGGTCACGGTGCCGGTTTGGGCCTGGATATCCTTCTGAACATTGAACACCTTCCGGTCGATTTTGTTGATCATCATTGATTTTTCGGCTGTGATGGTCACTTCCTTCATGGAGATGGCCGAGGAACCAAGGCTCAGGGTTCCAAGGTCGACTATTGAATGTTTTTTACTGACAGTAAGGTAACCGGAGCGTTGCTTTTCATAGCCCACAAAAGTATATTCCAATATGTAGGAACCAAAGGGAACATTGGTGATCCGAAAAAAACCGTTGCTGTCGGACACCATGCCGTTGACCATTTTGCCCGTCAGGGAGTCCAGCAATACCATGTTGGCGTACTCAACGGGTTTCTGATTTTGCGCGTCTGTTACCCGGCCTGAAACAATGCCGGGGTTTTTGTTTTGGGAGAAAAGGTTAAAGGGTTGGGTGCAAAGAAGAAGAAAAAGAAAAACAAAACGACTCATATGGGAATACTGGTAGAAAATTTAAAATGCAAAGTTACCGATTTAAGCCGGGGCATGGCAACTATTAGACAGGATGACAGAATTTGCCTTTAGAAGTTAAATATCTGGATAAGTATGAGGAGGATTACATGCAACATTTCTTATATTTCTTCCCACTTCCGCAGGGGCAGGGGGCATTGCGCCCTGGTGTTTTTTCTGCGATAACCGGTATCTGAGGTTCATAAAATGAAGATCGGGATGTTTTTTCATGGTTATCTCCATATAGCGGATAGTCCGGAATATCAGGTTCATCATCACCATCAATTTCGCTCTTGAAATATTCGTATTGCTCATAAACAGTCAGCATTGGGATGATATCATCATCTTCGATTGCACCCGATAAATCAGCTTTAACATCGTCAAACGGGCCGCAAAAGTCAATGGATACAAGATCATTTGCAAACAGAGTTCTGATAATCTCCTGCAATTCAATGGCTTTTATCCAGGTACAGGAAATGACCATGGATCCAATCAAATTTGTGTCGATGAGCCGTTCATCTTCACGATGATCGATGAAATATTGAAAAACTTCCTCAAACCACCGTAAAACCTCACCACGTCGTTCAGGTTGATGCATTGCAATACCTGAAACTGCATCAGATACAACATCACGGGCATATAGTGTAAGATTGGGTTCAAACATCAATCTTTTCAGTTTGTCAAGCTGTTGATGACCCAGTTGATATATTGCCGGAATCAAACAATCTTCAAAACAATCTTCAAACCAGTCAAAGTAAAAAGTTTCATCTTCTTCAAGTAAGCCCAGAATTACCGGAAGACTCGCCTCGGCCTTGCATTCCGTCAGGAATAACACTGCATGGGACAGAAACCTGGCACTCACCGGATTAGGAAATTCCTGATCATGCTCATTGTAGAAAAGATACTGATACCTTTGCCGTGCATCCATGATCATCCTTTCCAGATCGCGAATAAATATATCGCGTGGCAGGGTTAACAGGCTTGAAATTTCCTCAGGGGTAATTGTAAAGTCCCTGTCATATAGAATTTCAATTTCTGGCAGCTCAAAAATTGGCACAGTTGTCAACTGCGGCAGACTTCGATCAGCGTATTCCACGGTCCTTCGCTTTGGGCGCCATTCTTCGAACAGTATGACATTTCGCTGTCGCCGCGCGGCTTCTATCGACTTTTCGGCCATTTCCATGAGAACATATTCCGGATTGCGTGCTTTCAATTTTTCCAGTCTTTTGGCAGCCGGGGCGATTTTCTCAACAGCAGCATAATAGAGTATCCCCATCATCAGGTAGTCATCCACCTCTGAAGTGAGGAATTCCGTTCGATCCGGAAAAAGTTCTTCAAGCTCAACGAACCCGTTGAAAAGCTGGTATGCCTTTTCTATCTCATCCGATAACACGTAATGTAATCCCAAATAAAGCTTGCATGCCAGATAGCCAGGGTGTTCCCTGACAGCCCGCAGGGCTATTTCAAAAGATTTGCTACGTCGGCCCTGACGATCGTAAATCAGTAAAAGTAATGTTTTATACTCGGGAATATCCGGGTTTTTCGCGACAAGTATCTCCAGTTCCGTCGCACTGATTTTTTTTCGTAAAATCCTGATTTCTGTTTCTAACAAAAGTTTCTGGAGTTCTATCGGATATTTGTCAAAATTGGCGGATTCAAATGAAAAATATTCTCCGGCTATCCTTACGACTGAATCCGCAATAACGTTATCTTTTTTCATGGGTTCAAAGATATTACTTTTGATTTGTTGATCTTATAACAGGAAAATCATCAAAATATCTGGCACAGGATAGTTTGTTATTACTTTTTTTCGCTCATCGGTTTTTTGATACAAGTTTGTTCATGCCATTGAACCATGGGAAAAAATTATTGAAGAATTATCAAACCTATCATATCTAATTTCTCAGTTATTTCTTTATCAACTTCTGAAGGATTCAATAGTCGTATCAATTTATAATAATCACGTTTATAAAAATCCTGTGGAAACTTTAGCCGTTTATAAAACTCATTAAAAATAATATCAAGCCAATCATCCGATAATTTTGTTTTATTCCACCATTCGTTCGTGGGATCATTCAAGTAGATTTTAGGAGTGACATCTTCAATTGCTTGTCTCATTACTTCCTGTATTCTTACACCACCAATATAAGGATATTGATTTCCCATCAGGGAGGCGTGCCTGATGAGCAATTCAGGTTTTGCAAAATAGTTTTCAAGTTCTCTTTTGCTCCAACACATGACGTTGAGTTTTGGATTAGCCTGAAGATTTGGCAGATAATCAAAAATTGCTAATCCTTTTAATTCCGGGAAAATCTCTGAGAGAGACACAAAGTTATTAATAGCAGTCCAGGGAACATTGTCCGACGTATATTGAACATTGGCAAATTTCAAATATGGCTCTACTTTGTGATTGATTTTTAATGCAAACTGTTTCAGCATTTCTAAATCAGTCGATCCCTCAAGATATAATATGTGTTTTTTTGATTTTGCCAAATAATATTTTTCCCATCCGATATCGGTTAATGATTTTCGGAAGTTTTTCAATTTTTGAGAAGAGTTTACACTATTTAACTCATGGACAGTATTTTCGATAATTGCTACGATTTTTGAGGCGTCAGCAGCTTCGTCCAGCACGACTTCGGAATGTGAGGCGATTAATACCTGTGAATTCATGTCGCTGGCAACTTCATTTATTATTTGGAACGCTTCTCTTTGCCTGATCACTTCAAGGTGGGCATCAGGTTCATCCAATAAAAGAATTACATTGGGATTCGCATACATATAGGAAAGCAGCAGTAACGTTTGTTGAAATCCTCTTCCAGCCGATGAAATATCATAGAGAATTTCATTTTCCCTGTATTGCAACTGAATAATCCCGGTGGCTTTAATGAACTCTGGTTTTAATAAATCTGCGCCGAACATCGACTTGATCCCTTTGCACAATTTTTTCCACTTTTCTTCGGGATCATATCCCGTAGAATGGGGTGTGTCCGGGAATAGAATTTCATAACATATATTCCTTAAAACCTCTGCTGTCTTTCCCTCTCCTAATTTTCTGGAAATAGAGCCTTGTGTGAGTTTATCTTCATTTGTCGAAATTCCGGACATGGGTTGCAAAAATCCAAAGTGAATACCTTTATCCTTTTCATAAAAAGACTTTACTTCTTTAAGACCACTGGTTATTCTACAGGAGAAAGACTCTGCATTTGAAAATTCAAACTCAGCATTGCAGGTCCAATCTTTCCCTTCCTCTTCACCTTTGAGTTCAACTTCAAGTTTAACATGTTTCGTCTGACCGGATTCACTTGTCTCAGTCACTTTTCGTTTTCGCCATAAGAATCTTGCATCTGCAATAGGACTGTTTAGCAGATCCCTGCGGTTAATTGTTACGGCACCACTTCTGTTGAGATCATTTTTAATGTTTGCCTGGATGAAATTTGTAACACCAATTTCCCATAAGCACAAAGCTTGAAATATCGTTGATTTGCCCGAATTATTTGGACCAATGATTACCACTGATTGTGCTAAAGGAAAAGAAACCGTTTCCAGTTTTTTGAAGTTCTTAATACTGATGTGGGTTATCATAATAGCAATTATTTTTTGGTTTTTTATTTCCATTTCTCCGGAATTTTAAGTTCAAATCCATCGGGCTTAACAATCGTGTCGATGAAATTGCCGCGGACAAATCGTTATCACCTGAGATGAGGATCGCGGTGTCAAATAAATAGTATCGGTTCCATCCCTTTGACTTTAAGCCAAAATACAGATTGAATCCATCAATATACACCACTGTTCTTTTCATTTTCAATACTTTTTTCTTGCAATCCGGTCATTTTTTATTATAGTTGCATCATTAACCGAGCCGGAGATAGCATCTCCGGTTTGACGGCAAGGGCAACATTGCCGTTTCTTTTTTACATCCACGTCATCTTTCCCAACAAATCTAAGCAATAATCATTTCGCTATTTCACCTGATCCCCATTAATTATCCCCAGCCACCGCAGTACAGCCATCGTCACGGTCTTCCTTGCCACATTAAAATCATCCACTTTTTCCTGGTTTTTAGGTTCCACCAGCGTTGCCAGAAAATAAACTTTGCCTTTCACTTCAATCCACCCAACGAACCACCCGTAATTGTTGCCATTTCGAACAGCCCATCCGGTTTTCCCGTTCAGGGTATATTCGGGGGTGGTTTCATTCATCATGATGATTTTCACCTCCTGCATCACAGATTTCTTTAATGGAAGGTTTTCTTCATACAAGCGCCTCAGAAATCCAATCTGCTGCCTTGGTGTGATGCGTGAATTTCCTTCCAGCCAAAACAAATCGATGTTGTCGGTCCGCACATCCATCCCTGGATAGTTCATCATTGCAAGGAACGACTTCATACGGCCAGGTCCGATCTTGCGAGCCAGTTCCTGGTAACATGGAACACATGAAACCGCGAACGCTTCCTTCAATGTCAGCTCTTTTTCCCATTGTGGGAGCCTGCGTTTCTCTCCCTGCCACCTGAAAATATAGTTTGTGTCGATCATGTCATTTTCAAGTCCGATTAGGGTGTTTGGTATCTTGAAGGTGGAGGCAGGGAGGTAGCCGCTGTCCCATCTGGCAGGATCATAACCAAAGAATCTGTTTGTTTCAGGGTCGAGGATCATGATGGTTCCCGTGAGACCATATTTATCGAATATACTTTTCAGCGCCAGCGCAGAGTCAGTGCCCGATTTCAACGCTGTAACCTGCTTCATAATGTCGTTGGGAATGGTTGCCGAGAGAACATATTGTGCAATCTTCCATGTTCCCTCCTTTTTTACCAGCACTCCCGATCCCCGGCATACTCCCATCTGAGTCGTCAGCAACTCGTCAAACCATGCCGTGCTGCCTTCACGACCCAGGTATAGGTTACGGTTGAAGGAATGAAAATCCCAGGTCTTCTTCCTGTCAAAATGGGGCTTGCACCAGACGCTGAATTCAGTCGTGGTCCAGTATTCCGAGGCATCGGTGCCGATGAATACTCCATCGGGCGTCATGGCGCCGATGTAGGCCGTGTGGTTGCCTTGGGCCGCATCGCGGTGCCACTTGTCCAATAATCGATTTAAATGGTTTTGTAAACTGTCATTTAACGAAAGTGCTTGCAGTGGCTGGCATGCAGTCACGGATACAATGATTAGCACAAGAAGAAAGGTGACATTTTTCATGGATTGCTTTGTTTTCTCAGATGGCAAAATTATGGAAGATAATGAAAGGGGCAGGTATTTGACTAAAAACATATTTTGGAAAATAAATAAATTTGACTATTTTTGTCAAAACAAATTTTGTCAAAATGTTAACTTTTGGTCAAAAAATCAGAACCTGCAGAATTGAGCGCAAATTACCCCTGCGGATTATTGCTGCAGAATTGGATGTTGATCAGGCCATCCTCAGTAAAATCGAACGTGGATTAAAACGGGCCACACGCGAACATGTGCTGAAACTAGCAGCCTTTTTTTCTATCAATTTAAATGAACTCCTGTTAGCCTGGCTTTCCGATAACCTGGTTTATACGCTCCAGTCGGAGGAGTTTGCCATAGAGGCTTTGCAGGTTGCTGAAGAGAAAGTTGGCTATGCAAGGAAAGAAAAGTTAAACCGGATCACCCTAATCCAAAGATTACAGGATTTTTTCAGCAACGACGGACGAGTTTCAAAAGTATGGTTGTTTGGATCATACGCCAGAGGGCAGGAGCGGATAGGAAGTGACGTTGATCTGATGGTTTCATACTCAGAAAAGGCATCCGGAACATTATTTGACTACGCCGATATTAAATATCAGCTAGAACTGTTGCTCAATTTGAAAGTTGACATTGTTGAGGAGGGGTTCATTAACACCTTCGCACAGAATAATATAAATAGGGATAAAGTATTGATTTATGGATAATTTTGAGCCCTCATCTGTCGAAAGGCTTGTACATATCTCGACTGCGATAGAGCAGATTCTCAAATTCTGCGATGGGAAAACCGAAGCCGATTTCCTGAGTGATGATATGCTGAGCAGCAGTGTTTTGTATCAATTTATCATCATTGGTGAGGCAATTCAATTTGTTGATCACGAAATTCTTAAGAAACATCCATATCCATGGCATTTACCACGTTCGTTTCGAAATTATATTGCGCATGAGTATTTCGGAATGAATCTTAAGCAAGTATTTAAAACAGTTACAGATTTATTGCCTGATTTTAAGGTGTTGGTAGACAGAATGATTGAACAGGAACGATAATTTTGATCTGTTTCCATTGTCAAATCAATGCAGCTATTAATTTTTACTGCTTATCCCTTTCGGTCAAGTGATTTTTTAGTACATTTGGATA
>DYQT01000340.1 GCA_020719165.1 Draconibacterium orientale
CACGCTGGCGAAAACTGGTTTGGTTACGGCCTGAGACCTGCCAGAAACCGGACAAGCCAGGGCGGACATTGGTATACACCTCAATATGATCGCCATACAGTGTTTCCTGATCCAACATAATTGGACGTGGACCCACCAGGCTCATATCGCCTTTCAGGATGTTGAAGAGTTGCGGTAACTCATCAAGGCTAAGTCTTCGAATCCACTTCCCTGCGCGGGTTATACGCGGATCATCATACAATTTTTGATTCTGCTCCCATTCCTTGCTTGCAGCCGGGTTGTTGGAAAGATACTCAGCCAGCACGGTATCCGCATTTAATTTCATGCTGCGAAACTTATAAACGGTGATCTTTCGGCTGTCCTTGCCCAAACGTTCCTGGGAATACAAAATAGGACCAGGTGAATCCAACCGAATCCACAATGCAATCAATAAACTGATTGGCAGGAAAATTATCCCGAGCACAATCGAAAGCAGGATATCCATTACCCGCTTAATCGCCCGCTGACGCATGTCAAGCAGATTGTGACGAACTTCAAGCCCCAGCACGCCGCCAAAATCAAACGACACGACGCCGAAACTGCTGATCTGCTCAAGGTTCGGCAACAGGATCAGCCGCTCCCAGCCCCCTTTCTGATTGCTTGAAATCATGGTCATAAATTTTTCGGGAACATCAGAGATCATGATCAAGGCGGTTTTTACATCCGTCAAACTAGCCACCCCTTCCTTTGGATATAAAGCGTTAATTTTCGACACCCTGACTTGACTGTGGGAATACGACTGATGCCCTGAAGGATCCAATATCACAACCGGATTAATTCCAAGTTTTGGGTTTTTCTGAAAAAATTCCAACGCCCACTTACCCTGCTTTTCAAAGCCGATGATGGCAACCGGTTCCCCCCAAACTTTCAAACTGACTGCTATCGCCCGCAACAGATCGCGGTTGACCGGCAAAAGTACGATACTGAAAAGCCAGGTCAGGGTCAGGGTTAAGCGGGAAAAACTATTCGCATTACGCGCCCAAAAGCTTGCCGCGGTAAGAGCAAGCACAACAAAGGTTGTTGTGGAGACAAGTTTTTTTAATTCTTCAACCGCGCTCATTCCGACAGCCGGATAAAGCCCTGTCAACCCATAAAAAAACAGGCTAACCGTCAGGATGGGCAAAGTTTGCAGAAAAAGATCAAAACGCAAAGGCTCACTAAAAATAAAGACGCGCACTCCGATCGCAAAAAAACCGGCTAAAAGAAAGCTAAATATATCTGCGCCCATCAAAAGAAAGACCATGCGCAAACGGATATTCCCCCGGCGGGTAATAATCCCAAATAATTTTCCACGCGCATCTTTTGCGTCAAGCGCTTTAATATTTCCCTTCATGTCAGTTTGTTTTCCATATTTCTGTATATGAATAAAAATTCTATTTTTTTCAACTTCAACAATAAACAATGCGTACAATAAAATTGTAGTACAGAATTACTCAAAAAAGTTTACAAATATGAAATGGCGCTTATAAACAACAAGATATCAAAGGGAAGGAAATCAAGTTTTTCCGGTAATAAGATGGCGATGTCCATATTAATTGCGCTCGCCACAGATTGCCCATAACTAGATGCCGTGTTTAATCCAACCGCCTGACAGATCGTCTTTTGGGTGAACAGTCCTGAGAAATCTCATCAGGACTGTTCACCCAACTCGCATTATTTGTTTTTTGGTTCGTGATGCGCCGTTTTAGAAGCGCGGGAACGGTTACGGAACCAAGTGAAATATACAACGGCAATAACAGTAAGCAAAATCATTACCACCGAAACCGCAAGCGCCGGCAATATCCATGCCGGGCGATAAGGAGTTGAATCTCCTGGATTGCCAATCGCCGGGGGCACAACCTCCACAACCGGGATCTGTGGCGAATTAATTCCAGGGGTGATCGCGACCATGCGTGTGTCGGCGGTATAAACCCGCTTATCATTGATAACCGCAAAATTTCCCGCAAGTTTCCAACTTAACGGTTCGACCAAATGTGAAGCCGCCCAGCTGACGCTTTGAACATCGTTGCCAACCGCCATCAAAATGACATTATCGCCATTCCAGGGAGAAGGGAGCAACTCCACATAGCCTACCGAAGCTTTTGGATTAATACGATATTTCACCTGCATTTCAGGTTCAAGAGCTATATCCTGTCCCAGGTCAAATGGAGCCGGTAAAGATTTATTGATCTCGCCAAGGATCGGCAACTGACTGGGGCGTCCGATCATAATAAGGTTATATTTCGACCGCTCAACTTCAGGCAATTCATCAGCATAAAATGCGGAAAGAGTCGCGATAGGACCGTTGGTGAAGTCGGCAAGGTAACCCGCAATATGAAAAGCTTCACGCCAGCCATTAATGTCGTCCTTTTGTAAAACAAACGCCGTTGAATTAAGCGTAGCATCATATACAAATGGAACTGGATAGGTAATTAAATCATAGTTCGCAATGGGACTATTCACAGCACGCACAAGTGGGAGATGGAGA
>DYQT01000095.1 GCA_020719165.1 Draconibacterium orientale
GGGCCCAATTTTGCCACCGTTTCTGCATGTGCATCTTCAGCGAATGCCCTCATCGATGCGTTCAACTATATCCGTTTGGGTAAGGCCGATGCTTTTATTGCAGGAGGTTCCGAAGCTGCGATCACGGCAGTAGGGCTTGGTGGTTTCAACGCCATGCATGCAATCTCTACGCGCAATGATGATCCCCTAACTGCCTCACGGCCTTTTGACAAGGATCGCGATGGGTTCGTGATGGGAGAAGGAGCCGGGGCCCTGGTTTTTGAAGAACTTGAACATGCCCTGGCCCGTGGAGCAAAAATTTATGGTGAAGTCATAGGCGGTGGTTTGTCAGCCGATGCCTATCACATGACAGCCCCTCACCCGGAGGGTCTTGGCGCGATTTTGTCGATGCGCACGGCCCTTTCTGATGCAGGTATCTCTTTAACCGATATCGATCACATCAATACCCATGGCACCGCTACACCCGCCGGAGATATTGCTGAGCCAAAGGCCATCATTGGTTTATTTGGTGAACATGCATACAAGGTCAATATAAACTCAACCAAATCGATGACTGGTCATTTGCTTGGCGCTGCCGGCGCCATTGAGTCTATAGCAACTTTGTTGGCTGTGAAAAATGATATTGTTCCGCCTACCATTAACCATTTCACCGATGATCCCGACATCGCTCCGTTGAATTTCACATTCAACCAGGCACAAAAACGGGTGGTGAATTATGCGCTTAGCAATACTTTTGGTTTTGGCGGTCACAATGCCACCGTTATCTTCACCAAATATAAGGGATAATTTGCTTTGAGGTTTAGACCTTACCGATCAAATGAAGTTGAGTTTTCAACCGAAAAAGAACTTAAACAGGCCATAAAGAATATTCTCGGGTACAAACCCGGGAATATTTATTTGTATCAGCTTGCTTTTTTACATAAATCGGCCACTCAGGAGACAAACAACGGCATTAAAATAAATAATGAACGTCTCGAATTTCTTGGCGATGCCATTCTTGATGCCGTAGCCGCCGACTACCTTTTTAAAACATTTCCTACAAAAGACGAGGGATTTCTTACCGAAATGAGATCAAAAATCGTCAGCAGGGCAATGTTGAACAAGCTTTCTCAAAAAATGGGGATCGACCAGTTTATTCAGCTTGACAGTACCTCCGCTGCCACCTTCAAGTCGTGCAAGGGAGATGCTTTCGAAGCGCTGATTGGTGCACTATATCTGGATAAAGGATACGATTTTACCCGGAAAATCATCCTCGACCGGATTATAAGCCGGTATTTTAACATGGACGAACTGGTAAACCAGGAGGTGAATTTTAAAAGTAAAATCATCGAATGGGCGCAACGTGAAAAAAAACATACCCAATTCAATGTGGTTGATGAGATTGGCTCAGGGTATAAGAAACAGTACATTGTTGAACTTGAAGTAAACGGGGAGGCCATCGCCCGGGGTCAGGATTATTCCATCAAAGGAGCAGAACAAAATGCAGCCGAAAAATCGTGGCAAAAAATAAATGGGGAAACCATTGACCTTTGATTTGAGAAACGTTATCTTTGTTTAGATATTACAAAGCGCCTTCTCATGGCAAAAAAGGTTCTTCTTGAATCCAGATCGGCTCCCTCTCTCTTCACATTGTTTGGTATTTCCTGCCATCTGAAGGATTACCGGCTTTCATTTCATTTGAATCAGAAACTGGAACTCGCATTCGTAAAAATGGATGATTTTCAGCGCTATTCTTTGTATTACTGCCGGGATGAGGATTGCTTTAACTTTTATTATCTGCTGGGAAACCGCGGACAGGAAACCATATTATTACCCGATCTCAAACAAACCGATTTTCTCCTGCTGGTCGAGGGGCCGTTCAAGAAGGCGCAAAAAGACCAATTGCTGCTCAAAATCAAAGGAATCCCCAATGTACTCACGGCATTTGAAGTTCGATTTGAAACGATTAAAAACTATGAATCATTTTTATCCGATCTGGAACTCCATCTCATGAACATTCTGAGAGAGACAAAGATCAAGTATTCACCTTTTAAAAAATAGGAGGCACTGCCATGTTCGAAGATTTAAAGAAATCAATCGACAAAGGAATTGATTACGCATTTATGAATGCTGAAAAGCTTGCCCAGGCTGCAAAAGATTTAGCAAAAGAGAACAAACTGAACACTGAAGAGGCAAAGAAGCTTTACGATTATCTGATAAAAAAATCGGAAGAGGCTAAAAAAACCGTGGAAGATGACCTGCAGGTGCTGGTTAAAAACACGTTGAAAAAGATGAATGTCCCATCACAGGATGACATAAAAAGGCTTGAAGACCGGATTAAAAAGCTGGAATCGGCACAAAAAACCACAGTAAAAGCCAAACCTGCGCCCAAAGTGGTGAAGAGTACCAAATCTACGGTTAAAAAGTAACCGGCAAACAGCTTAATGAATAACGGTTATCTGTAAATTGACCAGAACAAGGTGAAAATAACGAGAATTGGATTGGCAGTTCATGAAATTGGCCGGGCCAGGGAGATTATCGGTATCGGGGTCAAATATGGTCTCAGCGAATGGGTCACAAGTTCAGGCTTGGGTAAATTGCTGGTGTCAAAAAAGCGATTGGCCCGAATCGAACGGTTCAATCAATGGGAACGGATTCGCATGGCCGTGGAAGAGCTGGGCCCCACCTTTATCAAATTCGGACAAATCCTTGCCGACCGCCCCGATATTGTTCCGGAGGAGTTGCGTGCCGAGCTAAGCAAACTCCAGGACGAAGCGCAGCCCATGCCCGATGATCTGGCCATCCAGGAGATTGAAAAAGAGCTTGGCAGGCCGATCGGAGAAATTTTCCGTGAATTTGACACCTCCCGTCTTGCATCTGCCTCTATGGCACAAACCTACCGCGCAGTGTTACTCAATGGCGAGGAGGTTTGTGTCAAAATTCAACGGCCGGGGATCGATAAAACGATTGAACTCGACCTCAACCTGATGAATTTCTTTGCCGGCCGCATGCAGCGGAATAACCCCGAACTGGAGGCCATCAACCTGACCGGCGTGGTAAGGGAATTTGGAAAAACCATTAAAAAGGAGCTCGATTTTCATCATGAGGCCGCAAGCATCGTAAGGTTTAACTATTGTTTTAAAGACGATCCCGACATCAAGGTTCCCAAAGTGTATGCACAGTACACCACCCGCAGGATATTGGTCGAAGAATTTATCCGGGGTGTCAAAGTGAGCGATCTGGATAATTTGTTGAAATCGGGATACAACCTCAAAGTAATTGCCCGCAAGGCCATGCGGCTTGTGTTCGACCAGATTTTTACCCACGGGTTCTTTCATGCGGATCCCCACCCGGGAAATATTTTTATCATGGATGGTGAGGTAATCTCCTTCATCGACTTTGGCATGATGGGCTCTTTGAGGACAGAACATCTTCAGTTCCTTGGAAAATATGTGCTTGGTTACCTCGAACGCGACCCGCAGTCGATGGCTGAAGCGCTGCTGATGGTGTCGGGGAAGCGCAATTTTGCAAGAATGAAGGAGCTGGAGTTCCAGATTGGCGACATGCTGGCGCATTATAAATACCTCAGCATCGAGGAGATGGATTTTGGCAAGGTGATGAATGAGTCGATTGATATCTTGATCCACAACGGATTGCGAATCCCTGCCGGTATCTATCTGCTCCTGAAATCGCTGATGTCCATCGAACGGGTGGCAGTAGTACTTTATCCCGGGATTGATTTTGCACAGGAGATGCAACCCTATGCCGTCAAACTCATAGCACAGCAATACAATCCCAAGTATATCGCCAGAGAGGTTTTTGATTCGCTGAAGGAGTATTATAAACTGTTGAAGGAGCTTCCGGGAGATTTGAATGAAATTATCTATAAAATCAAGGAGGGGCGGTTTAAAACGCAGATTGAGGTCAGGGGACTGGAACCGCTGTCTGAACATCTCGACATCTCCAGCACGCGCATTTCGATTGCCATTGTGGTGGCAGCCTTGATCATCGGGGCCTCAATTATTTCACAATGGGAACAAACCCGATGGATTGGTGCCATTGTATTCTGCATTGCCGGATTATTCGGATTCTGGTTGTTGGTGAAATTGTTCCGGCAGAATAAAATTTAACGCCGTCAAAACGCCCCGGTAAATTGTTGCAAGAACCGCACGTCATTTTCAAAAAACAGGCGCAGGTCCTTGATCTGGTATTTTAACATGGTGATTCGTTCGATGCCCATACCGAAGGCAAAGCCGGTGTAAACCGTACTGTCGATGCCGCAATTTTCGAGTGCATTGGGGTCGACCATGCCACAGCCGAGAATTTCAACCCACCCGGTGTGTTTACAGATGTTGCATCCCACGCCGCCACAAATGAGGCAACTCACATCCATTTCGCCCGAAGGTTCTGTAAACGGGAAGTAGGATGGCCGGAGCCTGATTTCCGTATTTTCGCCGAACATCTCTTTGGCAAAGTACATCAGGGTTTGCTTCAAATCGGTAAACGAGACATGCTTGTCGATGTAAAGCCCCTCAACCTGGTGGAAGATGCAGTGGGCACGGGCCGAAATGGCTTCGTTTCTGAAAACCCGCCCTGGGAATATCATCCGGATGGGGGGCTTAGTGCTCTCCATGGTTCTGATTTGAACCGAGGAGGTGTGGGTGCGCAACAGGATGTCGGGATTGGAGGCAATGAAAAAAGTATCCTGCATATCCCTGGCCGGATGATCGGGTGTGAAATTGAGCGCTGAAAAGTTATGCCAGTCATCCTCAATCTCGGGACCTTCGGCTACCGTAAATCCGATCCGGGCAAAGATGTCGATGATCTGATTTCTGACGATCGACAACGGATGACGCGCCCCGGGAAGGGCATTGACCGCCGGCCGGGTCAGGTCCTGCCCGGCCGGGTCAGATGTTTCCTTTGTGTCAAAATCCGATTTCAGCGACTCAAATTTCTCATGCGATGCATGCTTCAACTCGTTCAGCAACGCTCCAACCTCCCGTTTCAATTCAGCCGGAACACTTTTGAAGTCGTCAAACAACGCCGAAACAAGTCCCTTTTTGCTCAGGTATTTCAGACGAAGCTGTTCCACCTCCTCACGACTGATCGCACGCAGAGAATCGATCTCAGCCTTCAACAGATTTATTCGGTCAATCATACTCCTCAATTTACATCACTCATCACATCATCACATCATCACATCATCACATCATCACATCATCACATCAGCACATCCCTATTCCACAATCTTAATCGTCATCTTCACATCCTTCACCGGACGGTCAGAAGCGCCTTTTTCAACGGCTGCGATTTTGTCGATAACGGTGAGGCCATCGGTAATTTGTCCGAAAACGGTATAGTCATTATCCAGGAAGTGGGCGCCGGTTTCAGGGTGAACGATGTAGAACTGTGAACCTGAAGAGGCTTTCTGCGGGTTCGAAGGACCACCTGTTCTTGCTGCTGCCAGGGCTCCTCTTTTGTGTTTGAGGGTAGGGTCGAACTCTGCAGGAACGGTGTAGCCGGGGCCGCCCATGCCCAATTGCTGACCGGGTTTGGCAGTTTTCGAGTCGGGGTCGCCGCCCTGGATCATGAATCCGCTGATGACACGATGGAAAATAGTTCCATCATAGTAGCCTGATTTAACAAGTTTTACAAAATTATCACGGTGCTGCGGAGTTTCATTGTACAGCATGCCTGTCATGTCACCATAATCGGTGTGAATTACAAATTTTACCACTTTTTTATCGGTTTTAGTTTGAGACATTGATGAAAGATTGAACACAAAAACAATTGCCAGAATGGCGAAGATGATTTTTTTCATAGATTTTGGGTTTTTAGAGGGGGCAAAAGTACAAAAAAAATTAATGTGATGATGAGACCTGTCAGCGTCTTTTCGACCTGACAGTGTCTTTTCAACCTGGCAGCGTCTCTCAGACCTGACAGTGTCTTTTCAACCTGTCAGTGTCTGAAAATAATTTTCATTTGATACCACTCCGACCTGACAGTGTCTTTCAGACCTGTCAGCGTCTTTTACATCATATTTTTCGTTTATCCTGTGCTGCTTTTTTATTGCTTCCTTATTCAAGACAATTTAGCACCGACAACTTACGACCAAAGCCCCAATTTCCTATCGTTTGGGTACAAATTTTCGTAATCAGTTCGTCCTTTCAGAATATATGCAATGATTTGTTCGACTGTCATTTACGAAATTTCGGCATTAACTTTCTCACGGATCTCCCGCATCATTTTAACACAGTCGAATTTCTTTTTAGTCTTCATTGGAAATTAAATCTTTAGTTGAGCGTGCTGCCAATTTATTTTGAGGCCTGAGATATGGCAATCTTAGCAAGTTAAACCAAGATGGGCGGCCTGAGTTACTCAGCAGACCCTAATTAGGTGTTAATGGGACGCTCGTTTCAGGGTTTAAATCCAGGAGTAAAGTTTTAGGCCTTTGATAAATCTGTAATCTTTGATATTGTAGGAGAACAATTCAAGATCAGTTACGATAGCCGTGGCTGCAATCATGCCGTCGGGTATTACAAGGCCGTGGCTTAGATGATACTCATGTATAAGATCAAAGGCAGTAAGCGTGATTTCATTGTTAATAAGCAAAATATCAAATCGATGCAATAATTTCGAAATTTTGGTCAATTCCCGTTTGTTGGTTGCTCCCAGCATGAGTTCCATTTTTGTGATTGCTGTGAGGACAATTCGGTCAAGTGTAATATAATCTTCCAGAATTACTTTTGTTTCGGAATGACGGAGATTGGAGGCATCCCAATAATCAATCATCACATCAGTATCGCAAATTATTTTCTTCGCCATGCCTCTGTTCTAAGAGATTTTGCTTCGATATTTTTGCCTGTGAATATTTCGGAAAGATCCGAAACATCGATTGTTGAATCAGCCGGTGAAAAAGTAACACCATTAACCGATGGTTCCTTTTTCTTGGCGGCTTTTGGCATTGTAAGAACAAAATCAAAATATTTTGAAAGACCTTTCAAAATTTGCAATGTTTTGTCGCTGTTGTATTTAATAATAACTTCAGGCATTGTGAATTCTGTTTTTACAAAATTAAGCAATTCCGGGCAAAAAAATCAAAGAAGGGAAATAATTTACAAATGTGCTGATGTGCTGATGTGCTGATGTGACTTTTTCCTATTCTTCGCTTTTTCCAAAGAAAAGCAAGATGCGCAGGTACAATCCGAAGGAGGGTTTAAAATCGGAATAGCCCTGGAGGTTTGTCGGGTAATAATGGGTGTAAAAACCCGGCTCGATGCCAAACATTTCGGTCAGCGGGATGCCTGCGCCAACGCCCAGATATCCTCCGAAACCGAATGCATTCTGGTTCACGCTGAAGGTCTGGCTGTTGTAACCCGGCTGATATCCCTGGCTGCCATAAATATTGACCAGGTTGTATTCTGTTCCTTCTACCACAAAAATCGACTTGATCACCTGGGTATAGCACATGGTGAGGCCTCCCTGGATGAAAAGGTTGATCCTCGATTTCAGCGGAAACGAGCGCTGGTATCCGAAATCGATCATCACCCGGCCCTCTTTTCCGATAACCTGGGCCTGGTAAATGTTGGGCAGGGTGGAAACATAGGGGTTCGGATCCACCAGCAGCGTTACCACATCAGCTGCCCTGAGTTGCGTGTAGTCGGCCTGGAGAAAAAGGCTGTTTTTGCGGTTAAAATTGTACCTGACAAACAAACCGCCCGTGAAGGCCACGTTGTAATGCATGTCGGTGGGATAGCCGTCGACAGTAACCGTGTCGATGGAACCGAGCGCCAGCGAAATAGCCCGGTACCAGGTGATGTTCGACATGACATAGTTCACTGTGTTGACATTTCCCGGACTACCGTTATAGAAATTGGCGGAATACTTGTTGGCGAAATAGGCGCCAAAATTGAGACCGAACTCTACCTTGCGGAGCGGAAAGGGGTTCGGATCTTCTTCTTCCTCCTCCTTCATTCCATGTTTCTGGGTCTTCTTTTGTTCCTTTTTCTGTGAATTTGATGTTTTTTCCTGCGCGATAGCCGGGAGCGACAGGAAAAACAATGCTGTAAAAACAATCAGGATGGTGCGCAAGGGAATTTTATTTTTAAGAGATAATGTCAAGGGAGCAAAATTAGGAATAATTTGGAATCCCCACGAATCGTAAATCGTAAATCGCAAATCGTAAATTCTAAAGTTGCAATGTATCCGGTGGAATTGAGTCAGCCTGTTTCAGCAACAACTTTGCAGGGCCTTTCAAAACAACGTCAGGAATCAGCTCTTCGGCATCTTTGCCGGTTATCCAGCCTTTGCGCAACATCTTTTCGGCCACCAGGTTGTAGAAACCGACATTGGATTCACGCAGGTGCCCGTTTTGATCGAAGGAATATTTGAACCATTTGGGCCTCGGGATGATGGAAGCCATAAAGATGGCCTCGGCCAGGGTAAGCCGGGAGGCCTCTTTACTAAAATAATAATGCGATGCTTCATTCGCCCCGTAAATCATCGGTCCCCATTCGATGAGGTTGAGATACACTTCATACATGCGCTCCTTTGTGCTCAGCCCCTGGTTTTCGATGAGCCACACAATCAATGCCTCTTCCAGCTTGCGGGCCACGGTTTTATTCCGGCTGAGGAAGACATTTTTAACCAGTTGCATACTGATGGTGCTGCCCCCGCGTGCAAACCGCCGTTCCTTGATGTTGGTGATGATCGACTCGCGGAAAGCATCCGGTAAAAAACCCCTGTGCTGATAAAAGCCACCATCCTCGCTGGTGAGAATGGCAAATTGCAGGTAGGGAGATATTTTGTCCAGGGTTCGGTAATTCGGGTTTTCGGGACCCACGATGAAGGTGCGAACCGGGAGGTCGCCCTCATAGGCCGTGTGCGAAAATGGAGCGTTGATTTTCGTCAGATCGGCATTCCCATAGGACAATACGCTGAATTGATGCCGGTCGAGAGAGGTGGAAAATATTAAAGAATCGGGAATGGAAAGATCGACAAAAAAATCGAGATACCACGAGAGGTTTCCTTTCACCCTGATCCCGTCGAGGTTGGTGAAAAGCCCCTGGGGAAAGGAGGAAAACAGGTCTTGAGCCGGGAATTGCGGCTTATGAATCCGCAAGGTGATCTGTTTCTCGGGTTTTGCCTTGTAGCGGATATAGGGGCGAAAATCAATTTTGTTAAAAGTAATGCGGGTGGAGCTGTCCAATTCGGCATAATCAGCGCCAATGTTCAGCAAATATCGGATCTCTGTTTTTTCAAAATCTACAAGTCCGGCAGCAATGCGGCGGTGATCAACCTGCAAACCGGTAAGGGAGGCAAATCCGGCGATTTGTGCCAGCTCATCACCGCCCTCCTGCTCTGAAATGCTGAAGGCAAGGGTGTCAAAGTTTACCCGGGCATTCCATTTATAGCGGATGAACGGGAGAGCGAGTTTGGAGCTGTCGGCCGAATACAACCTGAATTCAGCCAGCCGGTTGTGGTTATCCATTTTCCCGGCTACCATCCAGCGGGCGTCGATGCTGTCTTCGCTAACCTCCATCTCCGACCTGAAATAATGGTCGGTCAAACTGAACTGATCCAGATGTAGTTTCAGCCGGTGACCATTGGTTATTCCCGTCAGGGTTAAATTGCGGATGTATAGGGAAAGGGGGATTTTATCAAAAACAAGTCCCATCAGCCGGTCGATCGTTGCCGCGTAATTCACCGGACCGGAAACCGAGTCTGCCTTCTCCTTGCGGCTTTTCAATAAAAACCTGTAATTGGAAATGCTGTCGTGATTTTCAAGCAGAATGGAGGTGTTGATCAGCTTCACATTGTGCAATACTATGCGACCGGCTAACAGTTTCAACATACCAATAGAGGCATACAGAGAGTCGATTTGCAGCAGGGTATCGCCCACATCTGGTTTGAGCGAGATGCCGGTCACCAGGATGGAGGCCAACCCCTGAATTCTGACATTGGAGATTTTCAATTTTGCCTGGCCAGCCTCGTTAAATCGTTCGATCCGCTGATGCAGGTACCATGCAGCCATGGGCGACCGGAAAATGAACGTCAGCAGGAAAAAAACCACAACACCAAGCAGTGCAAAGCGCAAACCCTGTTGTACCTTTCCCGGCGGACTTAATATTTTTTTCAAAGAAAATCCCAAAATTCTTCAGTTATAAATTGTCCCATATCCCCTGTCCCTGTCATCTGTCACGTGTCACGTGTCACGTGTCACGCGTCCCGTTTCACGAACTAAAAAATATTCCCAATCCCGATATACAGTCCGCTGCTTCCATCCTGTTTGTTCAAAGCCATCCCATAATCAAAGGAGAGGATGAAGTTGTCGTTGATGGCAATGCGCAGACCCAATCCTGTCGCGAGATGCAACCTGTCGGCGCGCTCCTTGAAATAGAAAGATTTCTGGTCCTCCGGAATCACATTGGTGTATATTTTATGATCCTTCACCACCATGCCCCCATCGAGGAAAGCGGTGAGGCCAAGGTACACATTTTGCTTCAAAACCACCGCTTTAAAAAATTTCCACCTGAGTTCAACATTGCCAAAAGCAATTCCATCGCCGGTAATCCGGTTACGTAAAACCCCGCGGATGGTTCTGGCGCCACCCAGTCCATCAGGTTTGGTTGTGCAGCTGAACGAACTGTAAATATATGGCAGGATGTAATAGGGGGTTGTTCCGCCAATGGTGCTCTGGTAACTGATCTGGTAAGCTGCCACGAGCTTTTTTTTCACCAGCGAAATATATTGCCGGTGTGTGATCGCCAGTTTGACAAAGGCGTATGGATTGTTTCCAAGGAAGGTCGGAGCGCTCAGCAACATGATCTCCGACCAGATACCCTTGTTGGGAGCGGCTTCATTGTCGCGGGTGTCGTAAACGAAACCGGTTTTCAGATAGATGGTTACCCCGCCATCTTTTTCGTCGGGCCGGATAAGCTGATAGCCCACATACCGGTCATACAGCAAGGCGGTGTCGGGTAACTTTTTATCGTCGGGCTTCCCTTTGTTGATGCGGTCAATGTCAACGGTGCCGGTTTCAATACCCAGGATGTTGATCCCGGCAAGCCAACGGAATTTCTGACCGATTATCGGCCCCTGGAAATCGGCCATGATGCGGTAAAGTTTTCGTTCCTGCTTGTAAAAAACCCTTGAAATGTAATCGGCAGAGCCCTGTTGGGTTAAAGAAGCCTGGTAATTGGCTTCATACCCGTTGAACCCGTAAAAATCAAGCGCTTTTTCGGGCAGGTAATCGAGGTCGGCTGTAACCCGTATCCCGCCGGGGATCAGGTATTTTGAATCATAAAACACCTGATAAACAGCGCTTCCCTTTGTGCCCCAGGAGCATTCGGCATAAATGGTGTGGCGGTATTCGGGGTAGGTGGAGCCATCGCCGTAGTAAAAAACCTGACCACACAATCCCAATTGCAATCCCAGGTCGGCATCATAACCCAGCACCGGTAAGGCTGCCCAGGTCCAGCCTTTTTTCTTCACCTCCTTTAACGGAAATGCCGAGGAATCGGCTTGCGAAAATGTTGACCCATTCAGCAAGAGGATCAATATGCCCGTGAAAAGCAGCAGTTTTTGCATGGCTATGATTTTTCTTTTTTCCCAAACACCTGGAAAAGGATGAGAAAAATGGTGGATATCACGATTGACAGGATGGCCAGGTCGGCATTGTTTTTAAAAAATTCAAAAGGATGTGGCTGAAGGGTGGCGATTCCAAGCAAAAGGAAAACATAAACCGGTCCGCTGATGAAGCTGGCCATGGCTGCCCTGCTTTTGATTTTCCAGTGAAAAGAGGCCACCGCTGCCGGGATAATGGAAAATCCGATGCCGGTGATGAAGACGATAACCGCAACCAGGTCGCGCAAAAACCAGGCTCCGGCAAAACTCAACGCGGTAAATCCGATAATTCCCAGGCGGGTGATCTTCATCCGGCGTTTGTTGTCCGATTTTTTCCCGGAAAGTTTATCAACCCAGTCAACCGCCACCGACGAAGCGAGCACGAATATCTGGGTGTCGGCCGAACTCATAAT
>DYQT01000096.1 GCA_020719165.1 Draconibacterium orientale
TTATGAATGAGCGCCAGGTGGCGATTGGCGAAACCACATTTGGCGGCCTTGATTCGCTGGCCAGCCAGCCAGGCTCCTTTCTGGATTATGGATCATTGATGAAAATCGGATTGCAACGTTCAAAAACTGCAAGGGAGATGATCAGGGTTATCACCAATCTTGTTGAGATATATGGTTATGCCTCCGGAGGCGAATCATTTTCTATTTCCGATGCCAATGAGGCATGGATTATGGAGATCATTGGCAAGGGGAAATATGAAAAAGGAGCGGTGTGGGTAGCCCGTTTGATTCCCGACGGATACGTTAGCGGACATGCAAACCAGGCCCGGATTACCACCTTCCCGTTTCAGAAATTGAACAATTGGAACGACCTGAAGCAAACGGTATATCATTCGCAAGATGTGATCAGTTTTGCAAAAAAACATGGTTTCTACAAAGGGAATGATACCGATTTCAGCTTTTCAGATGTTTACAATCCGCTGAATTTCGGCGGCGCCCGGTTTTGCGATGCCCGTGTATGGTCGTTTTTCAGGAAGATCAATGCAGATATTCGCAATAACGCTGAATATACAAGATATGCCATGGGACAATTTGCCTATCAGCCCAATTTTCCCGATGGTTCTCTCAACAAAAACGGTTATGCTTCAAACCGGCTGCCGCTGTGGGTGAAACCCGATTCACCGGTTACCCTGCAGGAGGTGATGGCGGGGATGCGCGACCACTACGAAGATACTCCGCTCGATATGCGCTACGATTTTGGAGCTGGGCCGTTTAATTTGCCATACCGGTGGCGACCGATGGAATTTACGGTTGACAGCACGATGTACCTGAACGAAAGGGCTATCGCAACCCAACAAACAGGGTACAGTTTTGTGGCCCAATCGAGAAGCTGGCTGCCCGACCCCGTTGGCGGGATCTTCTGGTTTGGCGTGGATGATGCCGATGGATGTGTTTATGCCCCCATGTATTGCGGTATCAGGGATGTTCCCCAAAGCTATTTGAGGGGTAACGGATCGATGATTGAATGGTCAGACAACTCCGCATACTGGACTTTCAGCCAGGTGAATAATTGGGCCTACTCCCGCTATAACCTGATTCACCCGGAGGTGGAAAAGTACCAGTCGGAGCTCGAGAGCCGATTGATCAGGGAGACACAAATCGTTGATGCCAAAGCTTCAGTGCTTTTTCTTGAAAACCCCTCCCTGGGAATCGATTATATCACAGACTATTCCAATTATGCCGGAAACCTGCTCGTTTCCAAATGGAATACGTTTTATCACTATCTCTTTATGAAGTATATCGATGGTAATGTTAAGCAATCCGACGGGAGGTATCTGCTCGACAATGGCAATGGCAAAGGCGTGCCGAAAAAGCCGGCACAACCGGGTTATGGCCAGGAGTGGGAGAGGAGAATGATCGAGCACACCGGCGAACGGTTCAAAGTGCCCGAAACCAAATAATTGCTAACTTTGCAACTCGTTGCCAGAAACTATCAGGATTTCAAAGAATTTCCGGGAATCTTTGGTGAACGCTTATACAATTTAATCAATCAATCAACTTGTGACAGTGAAATCAACCGTTATCGTGGGTTTGAGCGGAGGTGTTGACTCTTCCGTAGCTGCTTATTTGCTCAAAGAACAAGGTTACGAGGTAATCGGCGTCACCATGGCAATTTGGGATGGACAGTACAAGTCGACCGGTAAACACGCCTGTTATGGCTCCGATGAAGAGGAAGAGGTTCGCGAAGCCCGCGAGGTAGCCGCTAAACTCGACATTCCATATCATGTGTTTAATTGTTCGGTCGAATACAAACAGGCTGTACTCGAGTATTTTAAATCGGAATATCTTGCCGGCCGAACACCGAATCCCTGTATTCAATGCAACCAATTGATCAAATTCGGCATGTTGCCGATGATGGCCCGAAAAAGCGGGATTTCCTTCGATTATTTTGCCACGGGACACTATGCCAGGGTTGAATTCAGTGAAAAATACCAACGCTATGTGCTTAAAAAGGCCGCGGATCTGAAGAAAGACCAAACATATTTCATTCACAGACTCTCTCAGGATCAGTTGAAACAGGTTTTACTTCCGATAGGCGGTTTTAACAAACCTGAAATCAAAGAGCTTGCGCGCAGGGTCGGCATTACCATTGAAGATATGGAAGAAAGCCAGGATTTCTACAGTGGTGATTACAAGGATCTGCTTGAAGTAGAAGACCATCCGGGGAATATCGTTGATTCAAAAGGAAAGGTGCTTGGCCATCACAAGGGGATTTGGAATTATACCATCGGCCAGCGAAAAGGATTGGGCATTGCCTATTCCGAACCTTTATATGTTATCGGGCTCGATAAAGAGGCCAACATAGTCATCGTGGGCATCCGTGAAGAGACCTACAATGCCTCGTTTATTGTAACCGACCTCAACTGGATTGCCCTGCCGGAACTCTCCCAACCCATGGATTGCAGCGCAAAGATTCGCTCCGCTCAAATAGAACGCGAAGCCCGGATTGAGCCATTGGTCAATGGTGAGGTGAAGGTTACCTTTTTTCATCCGAATGATGCCATTACTCCCGGACAATCTGCCGTTTTTTACCTGGATGATATGGTGCTTGGGGGCGGAATCATCAAGTGCCTTGCTGAATGAATTCAAATTTCTTAAATCATTGATCCATATTCAATATTTCAAAATACCATGAAAAAGTCAGTAACCTTGCTCTTACTCTTGTTTATCTCCACGCTCCTTTTTTCCCAAAAAGGACAAATCACAGCAAAGGAGTTACATGAATATGTACAATTTCTTGCCTCCGACTCACTGAAGGGGAGGAAGCCTGGAACGCCCGAGATCGGGGTGGCAGCTACCTATATACTCGACCATTTTAAGGCAGCCGGACTCAAACCATTGGCAGAGAATGGTTTTCAATGGTTTGAAATAGTGACGGATGTGAATCTCGGTAAAAAAAACAGTCTCGGTTTCGATGGTTTCGAAGCCGTTATCAAAAAGGATTTTATCCCGCTGGCATTTTCCAGCAGTGCTTCACTGGCAGCTCCGGTGGTATTTGCAGGATATGGTTTCGATATTGATATTGATAGCCTGAAGTGGAATGATTACAAAGGAATCGATGTGAAAGGCAAATGGGTCATGGTGTTCAGGGCCGATCCTGACCTTGAAAACTCCGACAGCCGGTTCATTCCATACAGCGATGTGCGGAGTAAAGTATTAACAGCAAAAGATAAAGGAGCCGCAGGAGTTTTGCTCATCACACCAAAGGGAGTTGAAAAAGAGGACAAGCTGATGCCTCTGGTTGTTGAAAACAACGAGGTTACCGCCGGAATCCCCATACTGAATATTACCCGCGAACTGGCAAACAAAATTCTGAAGAAAACCGGGATATCAGTTGACAGTCTCGATCGGGCCATTATCGCACAAAAAGCTCCAAACAGCATGTCAACCGGAGTCACGCTGAAAGGTGTTGCAGATGTTGTACAGCAGCGCGAGAAAACAGCCAATGTCGTGGCCGTGCTTGAGGGCAGTGATCCGCTGTTAAAAGATGAATACCTTGTAATCGGAGGCCATTATGATCACCTGGGTTTTGGTGGAGCCGGTTCTGGTTCACGCATGCCCGATACCAACGCGGTTCACAACGGAGCCGATGATAATGCCAGCGGAACCGCCATGGTGATGGCGCTTGCAAAAAGGCTGGGAGCGGAGAGCGGAAAAACCCGTCGGAGTATCATCTTTGTTGCCTTCAGTTCTGAGGAAATCGGGCTGATCGGATCAAAATATTTTGTCAACCATCCTCCGGTGGAATTGAAAAAGATTAAAGCCATGTTTAATTTTGATATGGTAGGCCGATTTGAAAAGGATAAAAATTCCATCTCCCTCAGTGGAACCGGCACTTCTCTTGAAGCCGATTCTATACTGAAGCCTTTGGAGACGAAACTGCCATTTTCTGTTGTTCATTCACCCGATGGGTATGGCCCTTCAGATCATGCTGCATTTTATTCTTCAAACATCCCGGTCTTCTATTTTAACACCGGGGTGCATACCGATTATCATACACCGCTGGATGACACCGAAAAACTAGACTTCGATGCTGAAAAGCAAATCGGTGACTTTGCAGCAGAAATTATTTTAGCGGTAGATAATCTGCCAAAAGCATTGACTTACCGGGAGTCGGGCAAAAAGGAGCAGGCAGGCCGTACAGGCCGCCGGCTGAAAGTGACGCTTGGCATCATGCCCGATTTTGCAGGAACTGAGAAAAAAGGCCTTCGCATTGATGGCGTAACCAAAGATGGCCCCGCCGATAAAGGAGGTATGAAAAAAGGTGACATCATCACCGGTATCAATGGAATGGTTGTAGGTAACATCTACGAATATATGTCACGCCTGCAGAAGCTCAAACAAGGCATGATCGTAAACGTGGAGGTGATTCGCGATGGAAAAAATGAAGTACTGATAATTCAATTGTAGCATGATTCTTCAAACTTTTTTTACTGAAGCATTTCTGCTGAAATTTATCAAATTTTCGCTGGTTGGCTTCTCCGGGGTATTCGTTGATTTTGGAACCACTTTCGTTTGCAAAGAGGTTCTGAAAATTCAGAAATATGTGGCCAATACCTGTGGATTCGCACTGGCAGCAACCACCAATTATCTCATGAACAGAATGTGGACTTTTCACAGTACCAATCCAAATGTCATGCTCGAGTTCACCCGTTTCTTTATCATTGCGCTGATCGGTTTGTTTATCAACCTGCTGATCATTTGGACCATGACGGGTAAATTCAAGGTGAACTTCTATATTTCAAAACTGGTGGCCACCCTTTTAGTCACTTTGTGGAATTTTTTGATCAACGCCTACTATACCTTTGCCTGAATCTGGTTATTGCAAACCGTAACGATCAGTTTTTCGCCATAACTCCTCCGACATGGTCCAAAGTTGTTTCCCGTTTCCAGGGTCAGCGGCTTTTTCATCAACCGCTTTTCGGCTCATGAGAAACAGGTAATCGAAGGGTTTTTCTTCAACATCTCCTGAGGCAGCCAGATAAACAACCGGGATGGCTGCATTGGCCGGTGATTTGAAAAAGATTCCAAAAACCAGTTTTAACAGTGGAATGAACACTTTGGGCGCTTCCCTGGCAATATTTGAATTGACGGGCCCCGGGCATAGGGAAAAAACAGAATAGTTGGTCGTTGAACCTGGATTCAACCTCCGGGAAAGTTCAACCGAAAAGGTGGTCAGCAGCAGTTTGTAATAACCGTAAAGTTCAATAGACTTTCCAATGGTGTAATCCTGATATTTCCCAAAATTAACCCATTCAAATTTCTCAGGGTTGCGATGGCTTTCCGAAGCGACAAAAATGATCCGCGGGATCATCGGTTTTAGGTTTTCGGTTCCACTGTCAGAAAAACAACGGTTCCCGATCAATAAATTTACGAAGATAAATTTCGAAAAGTAGTTTACCATAAACATCTCTTCAAGCCCCTGCAAGGTTTTACGGCTTTGTTTCGGAACGATGCCGGCATTGCATATGAGGATGTCGATTTTAGCCATTGAACCAGCCTGAGTGCTGGCGCTGAGATTTTTCACCAGGCTTTTAATGGAGTTGATGTCCGCAAAATCGACATGCAACATGTGGACATCCTGATTGCCGGAGAGCTTTTTTACCTTTTCACCCTGCCCGGGGATACCGCTCCTGCAAGCCATGATTACTCTGGCACCTCTGCGGGCCACATCAATTGCAATGGCAAATCCAAGTCCTGAACTCGCTCCGTCAACCAGCACCGTCTTCCCGTCGAGGCGATCGGTTGGTTTCAGTTCACCCGCCGGAACCTGCTTTCGGAAGAGGTCCATGATCCCGGTGAGTGTGGCAGAGAAAGGATTATCGTATTTTTTCTGTTTATTTGGCGCCATAGTGGTCTGCAATGAATTTTCGATAAGTTTGAGTTTGGCGATCAATGGCCTCTTCGCTGAGGCCGAAGTCGGCAAGCGAATATTGATGAACCCCGTGTTTTTGATGCGGATGTTCGGTTTCATGCTTGCGGAAACGTTCCAAAAGCCCGGGAGTAAGTCCGCCATTCAGATTATATATTTTTTTCAGCTCTGCACCTGAATCGGTAATGAGACTCTTATAATGAATGTCGGTAAACTTTTCCTGATTTCCGGGTGTCAGCCTGTATGACAGGGCCTGGTCAAGCATGTAGCCTATCTTGCGAACCCAATGATCAGCGACTTGCTGTTCATTCACACGATTACTGAAAATCATTCGGTTATAAGTAACCATGCTTAAAAAAGAGGGAACTGATTCGTAAAGGCTTCTGTGTGGCCACAAAAAATGAACTTCACCAAAATACTTTTCAATCAAGTTTGGAAATTCCAGGTGATGCGGTGTTTTTAGCACCCACCGTTTTGCCGGTCTGATCCATTGTAAAAACTTCAGCAATTTAACATAATAGGCGTATGCCTGCGATTGATCAGTGGTTTCGAGCCATTGAGCATAGGATGGAACATGCATCATCGCCTCCGGCGTGGTACTCATGAAACTCACATCGAGGAGTAAAATATCCTCTTCCGGTTGTAAGGCATCAATCGGGTGGACCGCGAAAAAGCCCGGCGACATAACCTTCAGCGCTTTGACCGAGGTGTTGGCGATTGAAATGCGCTTATCCCGTGGATTTGGATAATCTGCATTAACAGATGTTCCCGAATCCATATCAGCAATTCCACCAACGCTGTGACTCTGAAACCCTGTGCCTCTGTAACTCCGCGATAAATCATACAACCCCAGGTTGGTCGGAACAGGATTGATCACCTCCCAGCTTGGGATTACCCGATGGTCGGGGTCCTGCGCCAGCAATCGCTGAAGCTTGGTGGTGCCGGTACGCTGCAACCCCACAATAATCCAGGCAGGATATAATTCCTGTTCGAGAATTTGTGGGTATTTGCTGAAAAAATGTTCGGCCCTCAGCCTGATACTTAACAAGCTCACAAAGCGCTCCCGGGTAATAAAGTGCCCGATCGGGTGAAGGTTGGCCTCCTCATTTGCCGATCTTAAAAGCTTTTCCAGCGGCTCTTCGTTGAAATCACGGCCCAGATCATGTAAACCCGTAACTTTTCTGGCCTTTGAGATCAAATCATCTTTGTCGAGCCTGAGTTTGGTTCCCAAATTGTATGTGCCACTCCAACTGTTATTGATTGCCCTGAACCACCATGGACTCTGACGGAAATTTTCCATAAATCATAAATCGTAAATCCCAAATCGTAAATCCTAAATTATCTCCCCTCCACCCTGCAAAGCGGTTCAACTGCATCAACCCCCTCCGCTAACCGATACCATCTCCAAAGCATTGTCCCCTCTATGTGTCCACACGTGTTAATCCAATTCGGAGTGCCCGGATCCTGGTGGGCAACGGTTACAATTACGGAACCATCAGGTTCGTAATATGCGGAGGATTTATTGATGCAAATGGTAAAATAACGGTAGTCAAGCGATTCCATCCAGTAATTGTTAAGCTGAAAATTCCATGAATCACACGCAGGAGGCATTACTGTTATTACCAATGATTCATTCACAGTCAACCTCCAATGACTGTGGTAATAAATAATGTTCTTATCGCCACCAGCCGCATTGGAGACCGCAGGATCGAACAGGGGCAACTGATTCGTGTGTTTTTGAAATCCGCCCGCCCATTTCGAGAACATCACAGAGGCGCCGGCCACAAACATCGAAGCAGTCTTCAACCCCTCGTCGATCATCGCCGGTGTGATCGGTTCTGGAGCTGTCCGGCCATCCAGGTTTTCGATGGTTACTTGTGCCGGAGATTCCGAAAACCGATTTAAAAAAGTCTGGCGTACCATCACCATGGTTGTTTCAGGTTCGATTTTCAGCCAGTTTTTTCCTGAAGGTTCCTTGCTCAGGATGATCTCAAAGCTTCCATCATCTTCAAGTTTCAGATCGCTGTGTTCTAAAGCCCCGCAAGGAGCAAGTCCGCCAGTGGTTCCGTAATTTCCATTTTGTGTAAAAAATCCCAGGTAATGAACCGAATTTCGTTTTCCATACAGCCGATAGGTGTATTTTCCGCTTATCTGTGCATTAAAATAGTAATTGTCGGGATTGTCGGCGCCAAGTTTCACCGTTTCATGGGCCATACGGCGCAGCACAGGGAATGCAGGATCGCAATATTCCACAAAAGCTTCGAGCCCGCCACGTGTCAGCCGTGATAAATAACGCATCCCTTCAGCCTGGTTGAATGCATCGCGCGGAGCGCCGGGGTACATCAGCGATGCGCCTGCCGATTTCAGATTGTCGCAGAAATCTTCCCACGCTTTGCCCGATACAACTCGCTCGGCATGGAGGTCGGCCTCAGTTTTCCCCTGAATTTTCATGCCTATCCGGCGAAAAGATTTCAGCAGCCGTAAAAACAGAAACAAGAGGTTTCTCATGTTGAAAATTATTACCTATTATTGCAGAATCGGCAAAGATAGAAAAATCATGGGATCGACCACGGCACGTTATGGGAATTGGGCACTGGTAGCAGGCGCTGCAGAAGGCCTTGGTGAAGGTTTTTGTACCCAGTTTGCGGCACAAGGGTTCAATATCATTCTTGTTGACCAGAACCCAACTTCAATGCATGAGTTAGCTATAAGAATCAAATGTGATTATCATGTGCAAACCATGGAATTGGAACTTAACCTCGCCACCCGGAATGCTGCCGAAAGTTGTATGTCAGCAATCGCCTCAACAAACTGCCGCTTGATGGTGTATGTTGCTGCCTGGAGCCGTGTTTGCCGTTTTACGGAGTTAAACCATGCTGAGCTTGATGGTTTCCTCTCTGTCAATACCCGAACTCCGTTGCATCTGGTGCATGGTTTTGCAAATCGGCTGATTTCATCGCACCAAACCGGAGGGATTATTTTGGTGTCATCATTGGCCGGACTGATTGGCCCACAATATGTTGCCACCTATGCCGCAACCAAATCCTTTAGCATCCGGCTGACCGAAGCCTTGCATGAAGAGTTGAAAAATAATGGAATCGACATCAGTGTATGCTGCGCCGGTACTGTATCAACGCCCACCTACTGGAAAAGCAAACCGAGCTTTGATCAAATGAAGCCACCGGTGATGGAACCGGCAGGCGTTGCAGCATATGCGGTAGAAAATCTTGGAAAAAAAATTATCAGTATCCCCGGACGTACCAACCGGTTGCAGTATTTCTTCCTGATGAATCTGATACCCCGGCGTGTAGCCCACCTTTTGGTCAACAATGCCATGAAGAAAATGTACGGATCGTTATAAATTTACCAAATAAAATTGTATATTTGTAATATATATCTGGTTAAATATATAGGTCATGATACGGCGAAATATTCTCAATGGTTTATTGAATCATCTGCATGAACCAGAAATCACCCTGATCACGGGTCCGCGCCAGGTTGGAAAAACGACACTGATGCATCTGATGGCTGAAAAGTTAGCGGCCGAAGGGTTGCCCAGCATTTTTCTTCACCTTGATAATGAAGCCGATAACAAGGTCATGGCCTCCCAGGCAGGATTGATTGCCAGGATGCAAAATGAATCTGACGGTCGGAAACTATTTGTATTTATTGATGAAATTCAGCTGAAAGAAAACGCCGGGCTTTTCATGAAGGGTTTATATGATATGAACCTTCCTGTCAAGTTCATCCTTTCCGGTTCAGGCAGTATAGAACTCCGCGCAAATATCCAGGAATCAATGTGCGGCAGAAAGCGTGTGTTTGAGGTCATGCCGGTCAGTTTTTTCGAATTTGCTGATTTCCGCACCGGTTATGCCCACACAGATCACCTGGGTTCATATTTAATGAACGATTTTACTGGTGGGCTCACCTTGCTGAACGAATACCTGAATTTCGGCGGTTATCCGCGTGTGATTACGGCCACAACAGTACATGAAAAAATTGATGTGATCAATGAGATTTACCAATCTTATATGACAAGAGACATTCAACAGTTGCTCAGGGGGCACGGGCCTGAAATTTACGGTCGGATGATCTCATTACTGGCAGCTCAGACCGGGGGTATGATCAATCTTTCCAACCTCTCCAACGAAACCCGTGCTGCGCTTCCCACTATTCAGAAATATCTCTGGTACGCTGAACGTACATGGTTTATCAAAATGATCCCACCGCTGCACGGGAACAAAGTCAAGGAGATTACTAAATCACCCGTGGTTTATTTTGTTGACCATGGAATGAGGAATTTTGCCATCCGTATGTTTGGCAATATTCACAATCATCGCGATCATGGCTTTGTATTTCAAAACCTGGTATGTACCATGCTCATCAATACCCTGCAACGCCATATTTATGATCTCCATTTCTGGCGGACAATCAATAAAGCAGAGGTCGATTTTGTAATAGACAGGTATGAAAATCCCCTTCCTGTCGAAGTTAAATACGCTTCACTAAGCAAGCCGGAGATTACCCGCTCACTTCGTAGTTTTATCGATCATTATTCTCCAACTGATGCATGGGTCATAAATCTCTCGTACTCTGGAAAGTTAGCGCTCGGTTCGTCAACCGTTCACTTCATCCCCTTCTTTCGGCTTCAGCCATTTCTCGAAGAACTGCGCACGGAACCTGAGAGGCTTTTTAGGGTGTCGGAACAGGAGGTTGTTTACAACCTCATGCAACCTGCAGCCAACAAACGGCTGAGGAAAACCAATTTGTATAGTAATTTTCATCCCTTCGTTCATAACCAATATAACCTTCTCCGCCATGAATCCCATTAAAAAACTGATCCTCCTCCTGTTTTTTGCAGCAACTGCGGGGATTTGCGGGCCTGTGTTTGGCCAGACAATGATACCGGATAACAACCGGTACACACTTTATCCCCCGCTGAATTTCACCGGAACACTGGTTGAATGCAATGGCTATCTGACCTGGCAAAAACCCCAATTGCCCGATGGAACCACTCCCGCCGGACTTGCAGGTTATTACCTGTATCGGAATGGTGTTCTTCGCCATTATTTTCCCAGTGGAGACAGCCTCTGCTTCTATGATTACAATATGATGTATGGAACCTACATTTACACCATCACGGCCAATTACGATCTTACATCCTATGGATTTCCGGGTCAGTTTGGAGAATCGCTGCCGGGAGGGCCCGTCAATTTATTAATCAACTGCTCTTTTTCCCTGCCCTTTTATGAGCCATGGGACCTGGGTACCTTTGCTTTTCACAGTTGGTCATTCATCCCATCACAAGGGAATTGGACAATCAACACAGGAGAGGGTAGTCCGGCCCCGGCTGTTTTCTTTACCGGTATGCCGGCAATACAGAACTATGATATAGTCATGAATAGCCTGACGTTGCCAGGCATCCCTTGGGTGTGTGCCAATATCTATCTGGAGTTTGATTATCAACTAACCGATATTGCTTCAGGTGGAACTGAAAAGCTGATTGCAGAATGTTTTGTTGACAACACCTGGCTCCCTGTCATTGAATTGAAAAATGAAGGTTCAACCGGTTGGATTCACCAGAAAATTGACATTTCCCAGGTTTGCGGAAAACAATTCAGGATTGGATTTAAAGCCACCGGCCATCACCAGCGCCCATTTCAGATATGTCATCACCGACATTCAAAGGAACCCTGCCGATTATTCCCTGCTATGCGAAGCGCCATGCGACACACTGCAGGTGGATATTGTAAACGGGGTAGAAAAGCATGATAATTCGGGGCTGAAAATATCACCCAATCCGGCTTTTGACCTCATTACGCTTCAAAGTAACATGCCCATTACCATGTGCGATTTGCTCGATTGCACGGGGCAAAAAATCTGTAGCATTCCGGGTGAAATGAGATTGGAATTGAAAATTCCGGTCTCCACACTCCCTTCAGGGATTTATCTTGTACGCGTAAAAAATGCATCAGGAACCTTCGTCAGGAAAGTTGCAGTACTGCACTAAGAAATCGTAATTCGTAATTCGTAATTCGTAATTCAATGTCGTTTAGTTAAGCTATAAAG
>DYQT01000341.1 GCA_020719165.1 Draconibacterium orientale
AAGGTAAATCGGGTTCGGCTATTGGAAAAGATGGGGTTGGTAGGGCGGATACAGTTGATGAAAGCAAACTCCGATAACGAAATAATTATTTATCAAAACCAAAGTGGGAATATCAAAATAGATGTTCATTTGGTAGATGAAACCGTATGGCTTACCCAAGCAGATTTGTGTGAATTATTTCAAAAATCTAAAGCTACAATCAGTGAGCATATAAAGAACATTTTCGTTGAAGGTGAATTGTTAGAACATTCAGTTGTTCGGAAATTCCGAACAGCTGCTCAGGATGGTAAAAATTATGACACCAACTATTATAACCTCGATGTCATTATATCGGTAGGCTACCGGGTGAAATCGCAGCAGGGTACTCAATTTCGCATCTGGTAAGTTCATTTATTGTTCTATTTACAGCACAAATGTTGTGTTAATATGTTCTATATGCAAAACAATATTTATTAATCATCATAGGAGGAGCCGTTCATGGATGGATATTTCCCGACCCCACACCAAGCCTCACAAATTAGTAGGGTGGAAGATGCCACAAACTTATTTTTTATTCACCAACTCCGGTTTTCCGAAACCAACCTTCTCCAGCGGTTCGAGTTGCGTTTTTGCATCCCCGGCAATTACGTAGTACATCTTTAACGGGTCGATGTATTTCAGGGCAAGGGCTTTGATCTGATCCATGGTGATGTTTTGGATGACGACCTGTTCGCCTTTGGCATAATCAAACGGCAAATGATACAGGCTGATTTCGCTTAGCATCCCAATTTTGGCGCCCAGGGTCTCAAACTGCCTGGCATAACCTTTTATCAGGGAATTGCGGGTAAAGTCAAGGTCTTCGGCTTTGAACTCCTTGCCATATCCGGCCATCAGGTCTCTGAAAATTTCAACAGACTCTGTTGTGGCTGATGAACGGACATTGGCGCTGGCCATGAAGGCTCCCGAAATGATACCACCGTAGAAACTCGTGCGAGCTCCATAGGTGAACCCTTTTTCTTCGCGCAAAACAAGGTTCACATTGCCGTTGAACGAGCCGCCCAGCTTGTAATTCATCACGGTTGCCGGGAAATAGTCTTTGTCCTGTCGAGGGAGTGCGAGGCATCCGATGTTGATCACCGATTGTTTGGCTCCGGGAACATCTACGAAAAATATTCTCGATTGCTGCAGCGGATCCGGAAGTGGATAGGAGGGAAATGTCACATCCTTGGCGTTCCAATCTTTCGCCAATGGTTTTAGCGATTCAATTACTTTTTCCTTCGTGATGCTGCCGGCAATGAGGAACGAAGCCACCGATGGGGAGAAAGCTCTGGAATAAAAAGCTTTCAGGTCATCAAGGGTAATGGTTGCCACTGATTCCTCGGTACCCATACGGTCGGTGGAAAGAATGTGGTTTTTGCCATAAATTAATACATTGAATTCATTGCGCGCCAGGGTGGCAGGATTGGCTTGCTGCCGTTTGATGGTATTGAGCAAACGTGTTTTTGCAAGAGCAAACTCCGCCTCATCCCACCGTGGCTCTAATAAAATCTCTTTGACCAGTGAAATCACCTGTTCATAGTTTCTGGTAAGGCTGTTGGCAGAAAGTGTAATCGAATTGTTTGAGGCATTCATGTTTATGGAAGCTCCCAGCCGGTCAATTTCCTCCTCCAGCTCCAGCGGCGTTTTATTTCGGGTTCCTTCCATCATTAATTCGCATACCAGGTATGCAATGCCGGGTTTATCAATAGGATCGAGAAAATGGCCCCCTTTGATCTCAATCGAAAATTGAATCAGTGGAAGTTCACTTTGCTCAATGCCGTAAACCTGCATTCCATCAGATGCTTTTGATGTCCATACCACCGGGAGCGTAAGCGAGGGGTCGGGACCATCGGCAGGCATAACAGAACGATCGATCAGGGTTGGTGTTTTGGCAACAATCTCTTCTGCTTGCTCTTTTATTTCAACCTGAGGGGCATCTGCAATACTTTCTTCCTTCACCGCAGCTTTTTCTGAACCTTCAACAATCATGTTCAATTGTCCCTTTGGTACAAAACTGGTAACCAGGTAGGGTTTCCCCTTGATATATTTGTTGTAAACCCTCAAAATATCTGCTTTTGTCACCGATTTTAATTTTTCGATATCGGTTTTGTAGTAAGCAGGGTCGCCTTTATCTTCATTGTAAGAGGCGAGTTGATATGACTTCCCGAGGATACTGCTGATGCCGTTGTAGAAATCGGTCTCCTGACTTGCCTTGATGCGTTCCACGTCTTCATCCGTGAATCCTACCTCTTCAAACATGGCAAACGCTTCAAAAATACTTTGCTCAATGGTGTTTAAACTAACTCCGTCGTTGGCCGTGGCGCTGATGACAAATGTGCCGGCAATCTCCTGCGATCCGTTATATGCATATTGCTGGGAGGAGAGCTTTTTCTCTTTCTCCAGGATTTTATAAAGCGGAGCTTTCTTGCCGCGCGACAACAACTGACCAAGATACTCCAGCGCATAA
>DYQT01000342.1 GCA_020719165.1 Draconibacterium orientale
TTACATACGCAATGGAATACAATTTTGGTGAAGTAGAGAAAAAATGGCAGAAACAGTGGGCTGCGGAAAAGGTTTTTAAAACGGAGATCGTCGAAGGGAAACCTAAATATTATGTACTTGATATGTTCCCTTATCCATCTGGGGCAGGATTGCATGTAGGCCATCCGCTCGGGTACATTGCTTCCGATATTTTTTCGCGCTACAAAAGGCTGAAAGGTTTTAACGTACTTCACCCTATGGGTTATGATGCATACGGATTACCTGCTGAACAATATGCCATTCAAACCGGTACCCATCCAGCCGTTACCACCGAAATAAATCTGGCCCGTTACCGCGAGCAATTGGATAAAATTGGTTTTTCATACGACTGGGACCGTGAAGTGCGAACCTGTGATCCTGATTATTATAAATGGACCCAATGGACATTTATTCAGCTTTTTAATTCCTGGTATAATCGCAAAACGAATAAAGCTGAAGCCGTCAGGGAATTAATTTCCGTTTTTAAAACGGAAGGAAACGCTGATGTAGTAGCTACCAGTAACGAAACTCCTGTATTCACCTCTGCTGAATGGAATCAGATGAGTGAAAAGCAGCAACAGGAAATTCTGATGAATTATCGCCTGGCTTATCTTGCCGAAACTGCTGTAAACTGGTGTCCTGCATTGGGTACAGTGCTGGCTAATGATGAAGTAAGTGAAGGACATAGTGTTCGCGGGGGACACCCGGTTGAACGAAAAAAGATGAAACAATGGCTGTTGCGCATCACGGCCTATGCTGATCGTTTGCTGGCCGGGCTTAATACCATTGATTGGACTGAGTCGATCAAGGAAATTCAGCGTAACTGGATAGGTAGGTCTGAAGGAGGGAGCATGAGGTTTAAAGTGGTTGACCACCCCCTGTCCCCCTCCGTGGGAGGGGGGACCCAAGGCGATAATGATTCACCTGAAATGGAGGAGAATATTACTTTTACTAAAGGGTACATAACTACTGATCCATATACTTTCAGTCTCTTGAAGGAAAGATCAAAAGAGATGAGGAAGAACCTGACTGAGGCCGAAAAAATTATTTGGGAGAAGCTGCGGAAAAGTCAAACCAAATATAGAATTCGCAGGCAACAAATTATTGATAACTATATCGTAGATTTTGTATGTCTTCCTAAAAAGACAATTATCGAAATTGATGGTCCTATTCATAATTTTAAAAAAGAGGCTGATGAAAAACGGACTCAATACTTAAAATCGGTGGGATATGAAATTTTAAGGTTTAAAAATGAGGAGGTTTTAGCTGATCCTGAAAAAATTGCTCAGCAAATTGCTTCTTTCCTCGATAGTAAAGTCGTCCCAACAGAGGAAAATTTCGGTGAAGTCCTCCCCATCGGGGAGGATTTAGGAGGGGTTTTAAACACCGGAATGAATAAAAACCACCCCCTGTCCCCCTCCGTGGGAGGGGGAACCCAGGGAGAAGATGTTCCCGAAATCGAGGTTTTTACAACCCGCCCCGATACCATTTTTGGTGCAACCTTTATGGTTCTTGCCCCTGAACATGAACTGGTTTCAAAAATCACGAGTCCCGGATACCGCGAAAAAATTGAAACGTATGTGAATTGGGCTAAAAACCGTACGGAGCGTGAACGGATGACAGAAGTGAAGAAAGTGAGTGGCGAATTTACCGGCGCTTATGCTATCAATCCATTTACCAATCAACCTATTCCTGTCTGGATCGCTGATTACGTTTTGATGGGTTACGGAACCGGCGCTATAATGGCCGTTCCCGCTCACGACAGCCGCGATTTTGCTTTCGCACGTCATTTTAATCTACCTATTGTTCAGGTTGTAAACAAACCGGGCCACGAAGCAACTGATCCTGCAACCTGGGAAGAATCGTATGATTCGAAAGAAGGTATCATGATCAATTCAGGCTTTATTGATGGATTGCAGGTAAAACAAGCAATCAGCGCAGTTATCCTGGAAACCGAAAAACGTGGAATCGGTACAGGCAAAATTAATTTCCGTTTGCGCGATGCTATTTTCAGTCGTCAACGATATTGGGGCGAGCCTTTCCCTGTGTATTACAAGGATGGCATGCCATATACCTTACCCGAAGATCAGCTTCCGCTTAAATTACCTGATGTAGATGCCTATTTGCCAACCGAAAACGGGGAGCCACCTTTAGCCAGGGCCAAAAACTGGGTAACGGCTGAAGGCCATCCGCTGGAGACCAATACTATGCCGGGGTTTGCCGGATCGAGCGGTTATTACCTGCGTTATATGGATCCGCGAAACGACAATGAATATTTTTCGAAAGATGCCGCCAACTACTGGCAAAGTATTGATTTGTATATTGGCGGTGCTGAACACGCTACAGGACATTTGCTATACTCGCGTTTCTGGAATAAATTCCTTTTTGACCTGGGTTATTCGGTTGTAGAAGAGCCATTTAAAAAACTGATCAACCAGGGA
>DYQT01000343.1 GCA_020719165.1 Draconibacterium orientale
CCAAAAAGTGGATGTGCTGATGACAAACGCATGGACCATGGATATTTTCAGGATTGTAAAAAGATTTAATCCTAAGCTGGTGACGCCGGGTCACGAAATTGAAATGGGGCATACCGTTTGGGATAGGCCTTCATTTTGGGGTGAAGACAAATACCCTGAGCTCAATTATACTGAACTAAAAAATCAAAATACCCGGTGGCGGTGCAGGTCTGGGGTGAGTCGTATCATTTTAAAGTTAATAAATAATTTTCTATGAAAATTCAAATGAATTTAATCTTTGGATTATTTAATAAAGTGGTGGTACAAAGCAATACCACCAAGATAGCAAGATTTATCGTTCTTAAATGGATTAAAAAACAGCAGTGTAGTCTAACAGGAGCGTTGAGTTTATGCGAATTGGTGGAAAAAAAAGGGTTCTACAAAATAGAATCAATTTTCAGGATTAAAGCTGCCCTTATCTTACTATTTCTTTTAATTCAAAACATTACATTGTTTGCCCAGGTGGCTAACGAAAAACCACTTTACCTCGATTATACAAAACCTTTTAAAGTTCGGGTGGCTGATTTACTCTCCAGGATGACTATGGAAGAGAAATTATCCCAGATGATTACGAGGATTCCAACCGATTTGCCTCGACTAGGCATTCCGGGATACCAGTGGGGAGGTGAGTCGGGTCATTGCGTAAGTGCCCGGGCCAGCGATTTTCCGACCATTTTCCCGGTACCCATAGCACAGGCTGCTACCTGGGACAGGAAGATGAACCTGGCCATTGGCAGTGCTTTATCGGAAGAGGCAAGACCCCGTTTCCATGCAAAAATGAACAAATCAACTCTTACATTCTGGGCGCCGGTTGTCGAGATGGCCCGTGATCCGCGCTGGGGACGAACAGAAGAGTGTTATGGTGAAGATCCCTATCTCACTGCCCAACTCAGTTTACAGTTTGTAAAAGGGATACAAGGCGACCATCCCAAATACCTGAAAGGGATTGCCGGGCCAAAACATTTTGCCCTGAACAACGAAGAGTGGTGCCGGCACAACGGTTCTTCCAATGTGGATGAGCAGTTATTGCATGAATATTACCTGAAACCATACCAGGTACTTGTACAGGAGGGGAAAGCAGAACAGATTATGGCTGCTTACAACCGTTTGAATGGAGTACCCTGTTCCGGAAATAAAGAACTCCTCACAGATATCCTGCGTGGTAAATGGGGATTCGACGGAACGGTTGTTTCCGACTGCAACGGGCTTAAAGATTTTTATGAAGGTCATAATTATGTAAAGGGTCCAGAGGAGGCAATCGCCCTGGCACTGAACTCCGGTATGGACATCGAATGCGGTGATTGTTTTAAGGATCATTTGGCTGAGGTTGTGAGAAAGGGAATGGTTTCGGAAGCCGTCATCGATTCAGCAGTCTTTCGCATTCTTGTTTCACGCTTCAAACTTGGACTTTACGACCCCCAGGAATTGGTTCCTTACACTAAAATTCCCCTCTCTGTAGTTCACAGTGATGCCCACCTCGAATTAGCTAGGCAAATAGCCCGTGAGGCGATTGTTTTGTTAAAAAATAAAGGCGGAATTTTACCATTGGATAAAAATAAAGTTAAATCGGTTGCGGTGATTGGTCCGAATGGGGCGGTTTGCCAGCTGGGTGGTTACACAGGTGCCTTTTCTCATGTTGTTTCCCCGCTTCAGGGAATTATAAACAAACTGGACAGTTCGAGAGTGAAATTTGTTAAAGGCACGGATATGAAAATTACTTTGCCAGTCATTCCTTCCGAATATTTAATACCTGCTGGTGGAAAACCCGGTGAACACGGTCTGAAAGGGGAATATTTTAATAAGGTTGATTGTCAGGGTGAACCGGGTTTGGTTAGAAATGATTCATTGATTGATTTTAACTTTGGCAGAGGTGCTCCGGTCCCTGAACTTCCCATAGACTATTTTTCTGTTCGATGGACAGGAAAATTGATTGCCCCGGTTTCCGGAAGCTATTACATCGGCGGCGAATTTGACGATGCAATTCGGCTGTACATCAACGGTGTAAAAGTGATCGACCGAACCAATAATCGCAACAAATCATCAGATGCAGTAAAAATCGAACTTGAAAAAGGAAAACAGTATGACCTGAAGCTGGAGTATAATGAGCAATGGTATGCAGCCTCAGTCAGACTGAGTGGTGCACCGATGAATCCGGATAAGTTTATAAAGGCTGTTGAAGCAGCCCGAAACTCCGACGTTGCCATTGTGGTGGTTGGTACCGATGAAAGCGTTGAAAAGGAAGGGGTTGACCGTGCAGACCTGAATTTGCCAGGCGATCAGGAAGATTTGGTAAAAGAAATTTTACAGGCCAATCCGAAAACCATTTTGGTAATGCAAAATGGCAGTGCATTGGCTATCAATTGGGCGAACCAAAATGTTCCTGCTATTATTGAAAGCTGGTACAATGGAGAGGAGG
>DYQT01000011.1 GCA_020719165.1 Draconibacterium orientale
TCGTGATCGAACTGGCCACCGTGGCTCAATGGTTCAATCCCATCATATGGCTGGCCGGCCGCGAAATGAAAAGCATACATGAATACCTGGCTGATGAGGGCGTTCTGCAGAACGGCATCAGCCGTTCCAGATACCAGCAAATGATCCTGGATGAATCCATGGGCATCCGGGTGAATAACCTGACCAATAATTTTAATGTTTCATTGTTAAAAAAACGCATTATCATGATGACAAAATCGAAATCGAAAAAATGGGCGAAAAGCAAAGTGCTTATTGCCCTCCCGGCCTTGCTGGCACTATTGTTTATGCTCACAGCCAGCTCATTTAGCAAATCTGCCGTGGTGAAAACTCCCGGCAGTCAGGCGATTGTTCAAACGTTAATAACTCCCGAACCCGAACCTGTAATCCAGGACAAGCCTAAAAAGGAGACACAGACCAAATTCGTTGCACCGGTTGTGCCTCCAAATGAGGTTTATACCGTTGTTGAGAAACAACCCTCCTATCCGGGGGGACAGGAGGGTTACCGGAACTTTTTGATCGCCAACATCAAGTATCCTCCAGCAGCGATGAAAGACACAGTAACGGGAACCGTTTATGTCTCCTTCGTCATAGAGAAAGATGGTGCAGTGACGAATGTGAAAGTTTTACGCGGAATTGGCTCCGGATGTGACGAGGAGGCGGTACGGGTGGTTAAAATGATGCCCAACTGGATCCCCGGCGAAAACAAGGGCAAGCCTGTTGCTGTTCAATACACGCTGCCAATCAAATTCTTGCTCGACAGTCATAAAAAAGATCCTAAAAAGTAAATTTTTTATGGGAAAACTGCTCATAATCCTGTCGATGCTGCTGCTGCTCCCGCGAACATCTGCCGCCCAGGAGCGTGAACCAGTTGAACAAATAAGGTCGTTGATGGAATCATGTCAGTTCAGCCGGGCAATCAGCCTGGCTGAACTCTATCTCTTACAGGATAGTTCCCGCACCGATCTGCTATTGCTGAAGGGACGCGCTCTTGTTTCAGAGTTTCGTTACCGCGAAGCCATTGCCACGCTTCTGAAAGCGCAACACTCCGACAGCGCCAACATCAATGTACTCAATGAACTCGTTAACGTTTACCGGCTTTCGGGCGAACCCGACAAGGCTATATTAACCAACCGGAAAATATGCTCCCTTGCTCCTGATAACCGGTATTTCACTCTTCAACTGGCCAATCTTTATTATTCAGCCGAAGCTTACCCACAGGCAGTCCGGGTACTTTTATCACTCTATTTGTCAGACTCTTCCTCGTTCTACGTGGCCAAACAACTTGGCAACAGCTTCAATGAACTAAAGCGATCCGACTCCGCCATCCGATTTTACCGGCGGGCCCTGCGAATTAGCCCTTACGACCCCTACGTCACTGGCAAGCTTGTCAACGTGTTGATCCGCGAAGATAATATTGCCATGGCCCTTTACTGGACACAACTTTTTCTGGCGCACGACTCCACTAATATCCCCATCCTGAAGCAAAGCGGCTATTGCAACTACCTTTTAATCGATTTTAAATCGTCGGCAAAGCTATTTGGTGAATGTGCCCGACTGGGCGACTCCTCGAAATTTACCATGAAGTACCTTGGATTATCGTACTATAAGCAGGAAAAATATGACACCGCTACACCATATTTCCGCAAAGCCTTTCTGGCCGATACCACCGACTCGGAGGTTTGCTTTTATTACGGTGTTTCAGCCTATCGTTCCCTGGCGGTTGACACAGGATTGGTTTATCTCGACCGTACCGTGCGGTTGCTGATGCCACCCGCTAAATTCTTGTCAACCCTCTACCTGGAACTTGCCAACGCCAACACCGCAAACGGGAATGCCGACACTGCCATCGTGCTGATGAAAAAGGCGTTGGAGGCAAATCCGGAAAATAGCACCCTTCGTTTTAAAATCGCCTATCAATACGATTTTTATCTGAGGAAGCCATATATTGCCTTGCCGTTATACAGGGAGTTTTTGAAAAATGATGTTCCCGGCCTGAAAACCGTTGAAAATCTGCCACAAGAGGTCTCTTACAGCGACTATGCTAAAAACCGGATCAGAGAGATCGACGGGACAAAAAATCATGGCAAGATGAAAAATGCAGCCGGCAAATGACAAGATGAGAAAGTCCGGATTATTCCTATTTGTTGTGTTGGTCTAAGAACTCCAGCAGCATCGCGTTAAACACTTCGGGATGCGTTTCCATCGCCATATGGCAGGCATCGGGGATCACCTTCAGTTCGATGGAAGGAACCGCTTTTTCCTGACTTCGACACTGGGACACCCCATTTTTCGCCTGGGACACCCAAACCGGTGTTTCAAAATACGCAAATTTTTGTTTATGAGGCTATTGAAAAGCGGTAGCTAAAAAAGTGTCGAAGTCAGGGGGAATGCCGACACTGCCATCGTGCTGATGAAAAAGGCGTTGGAGGCAAATCCGGAAAATAGCACCCTTCGTTTTAAAATCGCCTATCAATACGATTTTTATCTGAGGAAGCCATATATTGCCTTGCCGTTATACAGGGAGTTTTTGAAAAATGATGTTCCCGGCCTGAAAACCGTTGAAAATCTGCCACAAGAGGTCTCTTACAGCGACTATGCTAAAAACCGGATCAGAGAGATCGACGGGACAAAAAATCAGGACAAGATGAAAAAAGCAGCCGGCAAATGACACGATGAGAAAGTCCGGATTATTCCTGTTTGTTGTGTTGGTCTAAGAACTCCAACAGCATCGCGTTAAAAACTTCGGGATGCGTTTCCATCGCCATGTGGCAGGCATCGGGAATCACCTTCAGTTCGACGGAAGGAACGGCTTTTTTCAGTTTCTTCCCATTCCTCAGCCTGATCGTACGGTCGTTCTTTCCCCAGATCACCAGCACCGGCAATTGGCTCAACCCGCTGGCATCGAGCTTCATGATTTCATTTGAGTTAGCCAGCAGGTTAACTACAGTCCCTGCGGTGCCCTCTATCTGCAGCGGTTCCCAATACCCGTTTGTGGTTAAAGTATCGGGCAAAAATCCGTAAGTGCCCTTTAATTCCCTTCTGAAATTATTGAACGACAAATATTTGTGTTCCGTGTAAGATAGAAGAAGCTTTTTATATAGCGGATGATTCACAAGTCCGACAACCGTAACTTCCACATTGTCGTTCTGTATAAAGATCATCCCATCGAGGATGGTCAGGCTTTGAGTGCGGTTCGGATTCATCAGCGCCAGCGCTTCTGCGGCCCCGCCACCCATCGAATGCCCTACAATGTTCCATCTGGAGGTATCTGTACCGTCAACCTGCCTGAGCAGTTCCCATATCATCTTACCGCGATTGCTCTGCGATTGATTGATTTTGTCGTTGCGTTCACTGTATCCAAAACCAGGGAGATCGAGCGCTAAAACTTTGTAATTGGCTGCTGCCAGTGCTTCGTAATTGTTACGCCAGCAAAAGGTCGAACCGCAAAAACCATGGATCAGCACCACTTTCCCTTTCGGGTTTTTGCAATCCCAATTCCAGGTACGGTAGTGTATTCTCACCGAGTCAATCTCAGCAAACAGGCTGTTTGGAAAAGGCATTGCCGGAATGTCCGTTTTAGGAGTTTTTCCGCGATTGCCCTTATCCCCCGACTCCCCGGAAGCAGTAAAATTAAGAAGCAAAAGGATAGGCAATACCAGTTTTAGCATAGGTGGGTTTTTATGCAAAATTCGGTTTTTTTTCACAGGGTTCTGAAGAACCGGCTTATTTATAAAGATTCTAAAAAATAAGCGCATCATTGTTAATCCTATTTGATATTCCTCTAAATTTGTAGTTTTAAACGGAGCATGGAAAAAAAGAACAATCCTTATCTGCCAATTTGGTTTGCAGTAATTTTGATCGGTGGAATTTTACTGGGACTTTTCCTGGGAAACCGGATCGGCAATGTCAATCTTTTTCTTTCGGATAAAGACAAATTAAAAGAAGTAATCGGCTATGTACAAGATAATTATGTCGACACCATCGGCCGCGAAGCGCTTGAAGGGAAAGCAATAACCGGGTTATTAGAGAAACTGGATCCACATTCTGTATATATTTCGGCTGAGGAATTCAATGAAGCCAACGATCCATTGCTGGGCAGTTTTGAAGGGATTGGCGTGCAATTTCGCATTGAAAACGATACGGTCACCGTTATCAATCCGGTATCGGGCGGTCCTTCGGAGAAGTTGGGCATTCGCGCCGGCGACCGGATCGTTTCGGTTAACGGGAAAAAAATTGCCGGAATCAAGATCTCCACCAATGATGTAATGCGGAAGCTTAAAGGGCCAAAAGGAACTGAAGTAAAGGTTGAAATTTTCAGAAGAGGCGCCGGCGGGTTGCTGGATTATACCATCACACGCGATGTAATTCCTACGTATAGCCTTGATGTTGCTTACATGCCTGCCGATAACATCGGTTATATCCGCCTCAACAATTTTGCTGCCACTACACGCGACGAGGTACACAGCGCAATTGAACGTCTAAAGGAGGAGGGCATGAAGAGTTTGATCCTCGATTTGCGCAGCAATGGCGGAGGATACCTGAAGGCAGCCATCGATGTGGCGGATGAATTCCTCGGAAGCGGCGAGCTTATTGTTTATACCGAGGGGATGAACCATAAAAAGGAGGTTTTTAAAGCTACCTCCGATGGGTTGTTTGAAAACGGCAACCTGGTGATCCTGGTGGATGAGGGTACCGCATCAGCTGCCGAAATAGTTTCAGGTGCAGTTCAGGATCACGACCGCGGATTGATCGTCGGACGCCGTTCGTTCGGCAAAGGACTAGTGCAGGAACAACTTGATTTTAAAGATGGAAGCGCATTGAGGCTTACAGTAGCCCGGTATTATACGCCAACAGGGCGCTGTATTCAAAAATCGTATAAAGACGGGTTGGAAACGTACAACAATGATTATTACCATCGTTTCATGAAGGGGGAGTTTGAGCATCCCGATTCCATAAAATTTCCGGATTCGCTCAAATACAAAACGCCGAAAGGCAGAACCGTATATGGCGGTGGAGGCATCATGCCCGATATTTTTATTCCGATCGAAAAGGATTCGTCGTTGCAATATTACAACCAATGCATCAACAAAGGGTTGGTTTATCAGTTTGCATTTGACTACACCGACCGGTTTCGGTCGCAACTGATGCGTTTTAAAAACCTTGACCAGTTCGAAAAGGGTTTTATTGTTGCCGACAATATTTACAATGAATTTGTTGCCTATGCCGACAAAAAAGGGGTTAAACGCACCGGCAAGGATTTGACAAAATCTGATCGGTACGTCAGAATCATGCTGAAGGCATATATCGGACGAAATATACTGGATAATGACGGCTTTTTCCCCATTCTGAACACCATTGATCCGGGCTTTTTAAAGGCAGTTGACATGCTGAAGAAAAATGGAGGAAAATTGAAAATTCTACATTCTTAACCTTAAAACAATAACATTATGACACATGAACTTCCCAAGCTTCCTTATGCACTGGATGCACTGGAGCCTTATATTTCGAAAAAAACCATTGAATTTCATTATGGAAAGCACCACCAGGCTTATGTAAATAACCTGAACAAACTCATCGTGGGAACCGAATTTGAAAACGCTTCGCTCAACGACATCGTCATGAAGGCCGGAGGCGGTATTTTCAACAACGGCGCCCAGGTGTGGAACCATACCTTTTACTGGAACTGCATGAAGCCACAGGGTGGTGGTGAGCCAACCGGCGCATTGGCTGAAGCCATTTTGAAGAATTTCGGCTCATTTGCCGAATTCAAGGAGAAGTTTTCAGCCTCGGCGGCAACTTTATTTGGCTCGGGGTGGGCCTGGCTTATTAAAAAGGATGACGGAACCCTTGAAATCGTGCAGGAGAGCAATGCCGGCAATCCGCTCAAACACGGAGCAACACCCATCCTCACCTGCGATGTTTGGGAACACGCATATTATATTGACAAACAGAATGTTCGTCCCGATTATATCGCCGACTTCTGGAAGTTGGTTGACTGGGATATGGTCGCAGGAAGGTTGTAATTTAATTCCGGAAAAGAGCTGATCCCGGAGGTTGCTCCTAACACCGCTATTGCTTTATAATTTTATGAATCTCGGTGCCCTGCATATTTGAAGTTCTCAGAAAACATACGCCGGATGGAAGCCCGGAAAGATCGATTCTGTGCATGGTCACTCCTTTTGCCTGGCCGGAGTAAATCTTATTCCCCATCAGCCCGTGTATTTCAATTGTAACTTCTTCATTCTCTTTTAGTCCGGTAGTTTCAACGAACATTACGCCACTGGTGGGATTAGGGTAAACCTTTATCAAACTGAGGTTGTTAGCGTGCGCAACATGCTTATTTTGGTTCCCATCCACCGTGTTGGAAGAGGTTAGCACTGATTCTTCTGTGCAATCCTCACCGGTGACCGAAATTCTGGCATGGAGGTAACCGCCTGCCTGAACAGTTGTTCCAGAGTATAAGGATATTTTTTTGGCAGCGATCAGGTTAACCGAAGATCCATCCTCAATGTCAACATTATAGGTGTAAATATTTTCGTTGGAAGCAAAGCAACCGTTGTTGCCTGTGGTAATCGTCTGATTTTGTATAAACCGGGTTGAGTTGGTATCAAACCGAACCACCATCAAATCGCGCTGCTCACCGGGTGCATATAATCCGCTACCGGCCATTACAACATCTCCGTTTGGCTGAATTACAAAGCCTTTTACCTGATCTGTGTATTCATGGAGCATAAATCCCGGCCAACCGTACGTAATATCGAATGTTCCATCCAGGTTAAAACGCGATGTTGACCATATTCCGTCAGAGGTAAAGTGTCCTACAACCAGTTTGTTGTCGTAAAACTGGATGCCTGTCGGAATACATGCAACAGGGTGTTCGTAAACAACAACCCCGTTATTCCCAAATGCAGGATCAGAAGCGCCCGTAACCGGATCTTTTTTCATAAGCCAAATCCAGCCGGTATTCCCGGTACAACCCATCACATAAAGCTGGTTATCCGGTCCAATGGCGATACTTTTGGGTAGCTGGCTGTTTTCCAGGGCAGGTCTCGGATCAACAACCCAGCCTCCGGTTCCAAAAGATGAAACAAGATTTCCCAGCGCATCAAATTTGTAAAACCGGTTTTCATTGGCGCCGAAAAGCATCCACATCGACCAGTTTGTCGCAACGTAAAAGTCACCATCCTCATTGGTAACCGGGGGTGCCATGGCTTCGATCCATTCATTTTCAAAATTCGGATGAAATGTGTTTATGCCTCCTGTTCCGAAGTCGGTGTCTAATTGTCCGTTTGTAAGGTAGCGAACTAAATCGCAACGCCTTAATCCACCTTCCTGGCATACCGTACCATAACCTCCTGCAAGGATTTTTCCGTTAGGCTGAAGGGCAAGAGAGGTGAGATTATCGGAGCTATTACCGACAGGTTCTTGTGGCAGGGTGAAATTTGTAACGACAATTCCATTGGTGCCAAATCCGGGATCAAGAACCCCTTCGATACCGATGCGGATCAGGATAAAACTTCCCTGCTGCAGACAAAGCCCGACACCGTAATTTATTCCGCTGCCCCCGACAATTATTTTTCCATCGGGCTGCACCACCATCGCTTTTACCTCCACCGCATCAATGCCCGGAATATCGACACTTGCCTTTCCGTTCACACCGAAAGTGTTATCAGGCGTCCCATCAGGGTTGAACCGGCCAACCAAAAACCTGACGATGGGAATCTGTTCGTTGATTGAATCACCAGTGAGCGCTGCGCCTGCAACGATAATCTTTTGATTGTGATCGACTGCGACACATTCTGCCCAATCGTTGACTGAACTGCCCGAGAAATCGGAGTGGATGATCCCCGTTCCATTGAAGCCCTTATCAAGCATCAATGATTTCTTAACTGCAAATGGTTCGCTGGCACAAAGCTGGTTGTTATTTCCATCATACATTCGGAAATTATACGCGGCACTTTCGCCAGGCGCAGGAAATATAAGAGTTCCGTTTGTTTGATCGCCCAAATATTGCCAGTTTATATAGGATGTTTCTGATCCCATGTATGGATGAAGCCCCATCCATTCATTCGGTAATCCCGGTGCACCGGTAAACCCGGCAGGGATGAAAGAGGAGGTGCCAATAATGGCCGAAGGAACCGTAATTGTTTGGGATTTAACTCCTGATGAAGCAGCCAGTATCAATACGGCAATAAGAATTTTAACGAAAGTATTTGTTCTCATGTGGTGTGGGATTAGTTGAGAACAAATATTGGGGTTCATGCTGTTTTCTGCAATACCCCGTTCGGGTGATTTTTCATTTACGAACCAGCTGCTCCTTCAACGCTTTTGCCACCACCTCGGCCCGGTTGTGTACCTGGAGTTTGGCGTAGATGTTTTTTACATGGCTCCTGACAGTTTGCGGACTGATGAATAGTTTTTCTCCAATTTTTTCATTGATCTGCCCTTCAATCAGCAAGGTTAATATCTCCTTTTCTCTCGTTGTCAAATCGTTTTCAGGCACCGGATGAACAGATTCAGCTTTAAACAAACTAAAAATCTGTCGTGCTACGATCGGGGTTAAGACAGCGCCCCCTTCCATAACCTGCTGAATCGCTTCAGGAATTTTATGAGGATGAGTCTTTTTCAGGATATAACCATCAGCGCCGGCAGTGATCGCCTGAATGATGTGGGCAGCATCTTCCAGAACGGTGAGCATGATGATCCGGGTACCGGGAAACTGTTTGTTGAACAGAGGAATAGCCTCGATTCCGGAAATCGCCGGCAGATTGATATCAAGCAAAATTACATCAACATCAGAGCCTTCAGCCAAAGCCTCTTCAACCGAGCCGAAATTCCATGCTACCGTGAAATCAGACATGCCGGTAAACATAAAGACCAGGCCCAGCCTGAACTCTGTATGGTCTTCAACGATGCCTATTTTGAACTGCATAACTGGCAATAAAATTAAAATATTTCGACCTTATGTAAATCCCCCGTTCGAGGGATTTCAAAAAGTCATTTGAATAGAGGTACCGTTTTGTGTTCCTGATTTTATTACAAATGTTATCGATGATTCAGCTGCCCGCCGGTGCATGTTGATGATTCCGTTACCGTGTATTGGCTTATCCTCGGTATATTGGTTGTCGAATCCCTTTCCGTTGTCTGATAATAATATAGTGGTGCGATGGTCGATTTTTTTCACTGTAAAGGTAACTTCTTTGGCCCTGCTATGTTTCAGGATGTTGTTCATGGCCTCCTTGAGGATCAGAAAGAGGTTATTGCGCACACCTTCCTTTAAAAAAACCGGGAGCTCTTCCATTTGGATTTCCTGGGTAAATTTTATATCGGCTTCATGGAATGTCTCCGCCATTAAACTTCCGATCTTAACAACCAACCCTTGCAAACTATCATTTCGGGGAGAGGTCATCCAGATGATATCGGTGATGGATTGCTTGGCGAAATGGGTTAAATCTGAGATTTTTTCCGACAATTTTCCGACATATTCCTTCGATGGTGCTTTTGCCGCATTCAAGGAATCCGCGTAGATAGAAATTGTGCCCAGGGTTGAAGCAAGGTCATCATGAAGGTCGCGAGCGATTTTCTCACGCAGATGCAATTTTTCGTTTTCGGTAATTCTCTTAAGAAGCAGCCGCTCTGTGATAAGATGGATCAGAAAAAGTCCGATGATTGCAGTTGCCGGCGCCACATAAAACAAAACCTGCGATTGCTGAAAAACGAGCAATTGATTGATGATGACAAACAGGACAAATAGAAGAATGATTGTAACCAGTCTGATTACAAAAATCTTCTTGTATCCTTTCCGATTTGACAACATATATGCAAGCAAGAGGATGATTATGAGCAAGTATTTGGTAATTTCCAAAAGAATCTCACGGTCGGTTGTAATGCGATATAAAAAGCGCCCCGTTTGTATCAGCGATCTTCGTGTACCAGTAATTTCATATACATCGATGGTTGTTCCCGGCACGATGGTATCGATAAATAGCGTATCGACACTGGAAGGAAATTTGATAACAGCATGATAGTCCATTGAAGAACTGACAACAAACAGAACTTTTTTACTGTTTACAGATCCGTAACCTTCCCCGCATGTGATTTCCCGGTATCCTGCAAGCGAATCACGTCCGGTTAGGAGACTTTTGGCATACAACCAGATTTTGGAACCGATCGCATCTCTGTTTGAACGTATTCCCCTGATGTTGAACGTCACACTCTTTTTTCCGTCCATCCGGTTGATATACAACATACTGTTTTCATTGATATAGTTGCTCACATATAAATCCAGGTCTCCATCGTTGTCGATATCCGACACAGCACAGCCTGTGCTATAGCCTTCGGCATCCAGACCATAATCAGGGGTGGCATCATTAAAGTACAGTCCATGTTGATTTTCGAAGAATACGTTGCCGCCCACATTGGCCAGAAAAAGATCGGGATACCCGTCGAGGTTCATGTCAGCAAACACCGCTCCATTGGTCAGCATCACCGAATCGGGAAAATATTGATGCGTACGATCGGTGAATGTGCCATGTTTGGTGTTTATGTACAGATGGTTGACCGAATTTCGACCTGCAACAAAAAGATCAGGCCACCCGTCGTTGTTAACATCGGCAAAGGCTGCTGCATTGCTTTTTGCCGTTTTGGTTTGGGCAAGCGGAGAATTCGCAGTAATATCAGTGAACCTTATTTTTCCGTTTGAAGTTTCATTTACATATAGCCGCGACCCTGCGTTCCAGAATGAAACGCACAAATCAGGCAAACCATCATGATTGAAATCACTGAAAGCCGGGCACATCCCTCCGCCGGTGGTTGTCAGGCCGGCCTGACCTGAAACATCCGAAAAGTGTCCCGTGCCATCATTGATAAAAAGCCGGTTTGAGCCATTCTCGCTGGTAACGAATATGTCGAGATCTCCATCCAGATCAACATCAGCAAAAGAGGCTGCATTCGACCGGTTCAGATTTTCACAGGCCCGGTTTTTCTGATGGGAAACATCGCGGAAAAAGCCTTTGCCGTTGTTGATCAGTAATTTGTTTCGGGAGTTCAACGAGCAAAGGTAGATATCCTGGTCGCCATCATTGTCAACATCGGCCACGGCCACACCGAGGAACAGCTCCGAAGGTGATGAAAAAGCCAGGGGGTTGCTGATTCCCGAGGCGCGGCGGGTCATTGCCTCTTCACTGAAACCTGCTTCGGGATAGATGCCATCCGTTTCATCCATAGAATTGATATAAAGTCTGTTAGGGTTATAAATCCGCACAGCATATATCTCCTCTTTGCCATCACCGTTTAGATCTGCAAAAGCAACCCCATATTCATCATCTGCCTTTATGCCAAATTCGAGGATTTTATGCCCGGTAAAGCCCGGCTTCAACGAGTCGTAGGGTTTTGGCTGCCCTTTACCACTGTACAGCAGCAGTCCATGATCACCATAGATCCATACTTCATCGGAACCATTAATGAATATTCCACGGAAGCTTTGTCCGGGATATGTTGCCATGAGTTGCCACGCGCCGCCCTTTGTGTTAAATATTTTCCCTATTTGAGTCAGCCAGATTGTGCCCGAGTTGGTCACGGCAATTTTCATCATTACCTGCAGCCTTTTATCAGAAAGAATAGGCTCCGGATGACCATGATTCAGCCGGTAAATTGTTTTATCGCAAAGTATTGCCGTGGATGTATTGTTCATGTAAAAATCCCTGACCGTTTCGTTTGGAAGCGCTGGTTGATAGCCCGAACCGGAATAATGAAACAATCGGCCCTGTCGGGTTAATGCCCAAAAATTTTTGCTACTGATTACATGCATTTTTGTAATGTGATAACTGCCTGGTAGCGGCTCTAACATAAAAAAGCCCTCTTTAGTCCAAAGGGCAACCTCCGAAAAACTGGCAAAAAGCACTGTGTCAGGGTTCGTGCTGCTGATAGAGGTAACTTCATTGGCGAAAATTGAATGTACACTGGTAAGAGAGGATTTTACAAAATGGAATATCTCCGATGTGCTCGACTCATTATTTATGGTGAACCAATAATCATCGGGAGCAGAGGCATAAAACAACGAGGCTTTGGCGTTTCCGTTGTGATATAAAAGTTTCCAGTCTCCATTTTTCAGATGATGGATTTTATCAGATACCAGGAATCCTTCGGAATCGGAAAACATATTAAAGTACCTGATGTCTGACCTGGTTCCGGGATTTAAACGTTGAAAAGGCTGGGCAAATTCCGGAAGCGGAAAACCAAACCATAAGAGCAGTAATGATTTAAGGAATAGCGCCCTGCCCGGAGAAATCCAATTCCGGGCAGTTAATCCTTTGAAAATTCTTTTTCGTTTAAAAGGCATAGTACCCCCCCTGATGTGAGGAGCAAAGTTAAAGGCACAAAGCACATTCTGCAGCTTTTAAAAATATAAATTTCTTTCGGCACATTATTAAACAAATATTTAAACTGGCTCGTTAGGCGACGAAATTTACTTTTTTGAAATTTTATTTTCACGAAGTTTAAAGAGTTCATCCGTGTTTATGATATTTGTAAACCCCTTTTTAACAAGGCCATTTCGCAATGCCTTATCACCAGACCATAATTTGCACCTGAAATATTTTGTGAATGCGACATAAGCAACATCTTTGGGATCTATATCTTTTACCAGATGTTCAGAGGAAACCCTAATTGAGAGAGGAATGTGTACTTCGGAAATGAATGAAATGGGTTTGTATACTTTATCTTCGATTTCACTGAGTTCTGAATTTGAATAACCTGAAATCAGCAATATCTTTTTTTGATATTTTCGAATCTCATCTTTTAAGAATCGAGGGGCAATGAATTCATAAATATTATGGGAGTTGAGCAGGACATCCCCAATTTTGCCATCGGTATTAAGTATAGCACTGAAAATGATATTGGCATCAACAATGATTCTCATTGAATAAAGCTGTTCTTATTCTTCTCCCACCAGGCTTGATTAAGCTCATTAGCGAGTTTATCAGCATCCGATTTTTTGGCCTTACTTTTTGAGGTTATTTCCAAATATTCCAAATAATCCAGAATTCGTTGAAAGCCAAAGACGTCTACTTTTTGGGATATCTTAATAAGTATCTGATCTTTTGTTTTTTCGATTATCATATGGTGAATCTTTACTTCAAAGATAAAAAAAATTAAAACATTAAATTTGAGTATGCTTTTTTTGTTGCCTAACTAAATATATAATACTGCCAGAATTGCACCAAAATGCACCAAAATCATCAATAACATTCGTCTTCGAACTATTCTTTACATCGGATATATTATTACATCTGAGGAGTCTCCAAAAACAAATGGTAAAGAATAATTTCAACAAAGTAAAGTTGTCGATAAGTTATTTATTGACATAGCAATCAAAGCACAAAACTATTTCAGATTACAGTTGCAACGAACCTGGGAAGATGGTTTTGTCGTGAGATTTCAGAAATTATAGACGAGAGAAATTCCCTGCACCTGTGGAGTGCATTTGATTTTCAAGGAGAGTCCCTGCTCCCGTTTATATGCCGACAAACTCGAACTATTGACCGCCAGAATAATCCCTCCTGAAACAAATAATCCGGTTCCCATAATCATCCCCATGACGCTGAATACGGCTCCAAGCACCTGGTCTGCATCTTCGGCTTTATGTGTTCCGCTCCATCCCAGTATTCCGGCAATTCCCAGAACCGCACCCGTACCCATCATGATACCACCCGTTTTGATATTCTTTTTATACTTCCAATATTCTTTATCATGAATGGTGGTGCCAGCCTGGCTTGTGGGTTGATAATCTTTGACGCCTGCAACAGCCTCAATTTTTAATACATGATCCATTGTCTCTGTGTAAATAACAGTCGGGGCCTCCGGCTTGTAATACTGAATGGTATCCTTTGTCTGGTAGGTAATAAAAACTTTCAGCGCCGAACCATTGGTAAAGGTTATCAGCTGCTGTGAACGTGATTCAAGGGAAGCGATAAGTGATATAACAATCATCCCGGCAATCGCGATGAATGTGCGTAAGGATAAATTTTTCATGGCTCGTGGTTTTAAAGTTGCAAAGACAAAAGTAGGACACCGGAATCCATGAAGGAAATTGAATTTTACAAGCGGCAACATCCTTTTGGTAATATTTGCAACAACCGGATAGTTCTTCATTCCGGCAAGGCCGATATCCCAAATTGGCGCATCAGGGAATGATGATTTGGGAAATTTTGCAATAAAAGGATGGCCGATTTGCAAAAAATGCAAGAGATACAACTGAAGTCAAACAGCAAGTGTGGTTCCTTTACCTGTTGTTATCTTCGGATGTGAGAAAGACAACACCCAGCCCTGAAAGGGCGTAATCTGTCAACACAGGGTGAAGCCCTGTGCAACAGGTGATTAGAAGCAGGCAGCACTGAAAGGGCGAAATATGTTGATTTTGTTAAAAAGCCCGGATAGCACGCACATTGAAGGTGTTTGTTTTTTGGTTGGTGTTCTGGGAGCCATCGACGAAATTTTGTGCAATGGCGCGGACATAACTAAACTCCGATGAACTCCAATAGGAGCCATTGGTAAAGCCGCCAATTACATTTCTTTGTAGGTACATTTGGTTCAGTTCATCTTGTGATGGCAGAAACCAATCGCTATATTCATTAAGAACAAGATCATCACAAATTCGCGCAGCTATCCCTGCATCACTGCATCCGTTTATAATAATCAAGGTATTATCCTGACCGGCGCCAATGGCTGCTGATGTCCCCGGAATGGAGGTTAAGAAACAACCCCACTCCACGCCTGCGCTTTGATCGGTTGTTGCTGAAATCAGTCCATGCACCCCTGTGATATCAACATAAAAAATTACACCTCCGCCATAGGTCATGCCAATCGAAAAAGGTGCAGAAGCTGCACCACCAATCATGTTCGTCCAGTTTGTGCCGTTAAATACCTGTAATTCGCCCTTTGTGCCACAGTCTGTACACCAGACCATAAGCCCCGCAGGCGCTCCGGGAATGTCATTTCGTTCTATACATGTAACACGGGGAGGTAAAAACCCTTTATTGGTGAACTTCACATCCAGTCCTGCAGCAGGATCAGGTTCACTGTTGTCATCATTGATGCCCACCTGCGCGAACATTGTGCTACCTAAAAGCAAAAAAACCATGATTAAAAAGGTTATTGATCTCATGTTGGTCAGATTTAAAGGTAAATACATCTAATTCCGGCAAATCACGTAACTTTTATTCCAGATGTCGCCAATTTCATAAAGGCAAAATTATAATATTTATTTTAATATAGACCAAATATAAATAACGAACAATCATTGATCGCAATAATACCAGTGATGTCAACATTTCATATCAATGCATTTCATGTTAGGATTATAGTAACAAGTCGCACCGTAGATGCGAAATTATTCCCGGAAAATCAAATCCAATAATAATTGTGCACCTACGGTGCGCAATGGTCGGGGTGGGGGCATACCAGCTACCAATATTTGGCTCTTACGAAGCCTGGAAGAGTTATTGATAAAATGTACCTCCAAATACGAATGGTTTTGCTAAATTCAATTCTGCTGGTACAATTGCGCTCAATCAATTTGCATTATTTTTAAATCCCGTCAGGGATTTCATATCGGTAGAAAAGCAGGCATTGGTGCATGATTTCGTCCCGTACGGGACGAGATGGCTTTTCAAACATTCGTATGCTACCCATATCTTGTGCCTACGGCACAGGTTAAGCCAAGAGGTGCAAAATGAAACGGATCCTTCTCCAAAAGCATCGCTATATAAATCAACCACCTCCGTAAAATCCTATTCATTCAGGGTTTCGGTAGCAATTATTTGTACCGGGATCGGAACAAGATTGTTACTTGTGGGGATATTCTATCTTTGTTGGAAATTTTCAGGTAATGGCATCGGTAATATTTGAGTGATTTTTTTATTCAGTAAACAATTTAGATACTAACAAACATGGAACACGGATGTAAACGCAGAGTAATGCAGAAAGAGTTTGCGGGCTTTTGCGCTTTCCTTTGCGCGCCTTTGCGGTTCCCACCGTTGAGTAAAAACCAAAGTGTTCAAGTCTTTATTTATGTCAAGCAAGGTCATGAGTAGGCGAAACGATATTGATGTGTCCGAAAGTGATGAATCGAATTTTTTTTGTTGGGCTGTAAATGATACGAAAATTAAGTTTAAATTTACCCTTACACGTTCAAAAGACAATCCTATGAGAAATTTGTACAAAATTTTGGTTACATTGATTTTTTTTACAATCTCGACTTTTTGCCTTTTTGCCCAGGTGGGCATCAATACCGACAACAGCCTTCCGAATAGCTCGGCAATGCTTGATGTGCGTTCTACAAGCAAAGGATTGTTGCCACCGCGGATGACAACCATGGAACGAAATGCGATTGCATCTCCTGCTGCAGGATTGGTTATTTACAATACAGATGACAAAGCGTTGAATCTGTTTAACGGCGAGACATGGAATTCAATGACACCCGTCCCATCGTTTGGCTGCGGGTTATCCATTCGCATTAACCACGTGATTACAAGGGGTGTGGCTCCTGCAAATAAAACAGTTGAATATATTACTGTCTCCGGAATTCCCGGCGAACTTACCAAGTGCTGGATTACCCGCAACCTTGGCGCTGCCCAGCAGGCCGCTGCCGTTTCTGAAGCCACCGAGGCCTCTGCAGGCTGGTACTGGCAGTTTAACCGTAAACAGGGGTATCAATACATCAGTTCCAGGGTTCCAACAAGTACCTGGATAAGCAGTATTAACGAAAATTCAGATTGGACAACAGCAAACGACCCTTGCGCAATAGAACTTGGTGCCGGCTGGCGCATCCCGACCAAAACCGAATGGACCAACGTTGATGCCATTGGCAGTTGGACCACCTGGAACGGCCCTTACGGCTCGGCATTAAAACTCCATGCTGCCGGAGCCTTGGTCAGCACCGATGGTTCGCTTTACAGTCGCGGCTCAGGCGGCTACTTTTGGAGTAGTACCCAGAGCGGTGCTACCGACGGCTGGAACCTGGTCTTCTACAGTGGCGGCTGCAGCATGGGCATCAGCGGCAAGGCGAATAGCTTCTCAGCCCGGTGCGTAAGAGACCAATAATTCATTGGGAGGGCAGGTCTGGGCCTGATTTCACCGATATAGTTGCAATTAATCATATAATATGGGCAGCTTCGGGAATTGGATTGTGCAGATTCCGCCCATCCCGTCAGGGATTTCATATCGGTAGAAAAGCAGGCATTGGTGCATGATTTCGTCCCGTACGGGACGAGATGGCTTTTCATACATTCGACTGCTACCCATATCTTGTGCCTACGGCACAGGTTATATCAAGAGATACAATTGAATTAAGAAAATTAAGCAGTCCCGAAAGGCTCTGCAGAAATTTTCCGGAGGAGTTTCCTTGGAGTGTATGGCATTTACATGCAACAACCATGCGTATCGGAACTACTCCACCGTTACCGACTTAGCCAAATTCCTTGGCTGGTCAACATTGCAGTGTCTCATCACCGCGATGTGGTACGACAACAGTTGCAGGGGGACGGTAGCGAGCAGGGGGATCAGCATCTCCTCGGTGTCGGGGATTTCGATGCAATGGTCGGCCAGGTTTGTAACGGTTTTGTCGCCTTCGGTCACAATGGCAATGATTCGGCCTTTCCGCGCTCTTACCTCTTCGATGTTGGTGATTACCTTCTCGTAAATCCCACGGCGGGTAGCAATAAATAAAACGGGCATGTGCTCATCGATCAGAGCGATGGGGCCGTGCTTCATCTCTGCCGCTGGATACCCCTCGGCATGGATGTACGAAATCTCTTTCAACTTCAGCGCACCCTCAAGGGCAACCGGGAAATTATATCCGCGGCCCAGGTAAAGGGAGTTCTTCACATCCTTGTAAATGGTGGCAATGTTTCGGATGGTCTCATTCAGTGCCAGAATCCGTTCTACTTTGGCGGGAATAGAGTCCAGTTCAAGCAGAATTTTCTGGAAACGGGAGGTGGGGATGGTGCCTTTTTTTTGTGCAAGCAGCAACCCCAGAAGGGTGAGTACTGCTACCTGGGCTGTAAATGCTTTGGTTGAAGCCACACCAATTTCAGGGCCGGCATGCGTGTAAACCCCGGCATGGGTGGCACGCGCAATAGAGGAACCGACTACATTGCAGATTCCGAGAACGGTGGCCCCCTTCGATTTTGCCAGGTCTATCGCGGCAAGGGTATCGGCAGTTTCACCCGATTGTGAGATGGCAATCACCACATCGTCTTCGCCCAGGATTGGGTTTCGGTAACGGAATTCGGAGGAGTATTCCACTTCAACCGGAATCCGCGCCAGATCTTCAATCAGGTATTCGCCAACCAGTCCGGCATGCCAGGATGTTCCGCAGGCTGTAATGATGATGCGTTTGGCGTTGAGTATCTTTTGCTCATAATCCCTGATTCCGCCAAGGGTCACAATGCCCTGGTCAACATGCAGGCGGCCACGCATGGAGTCGGTGATAGAGCGGGGTTGTTCATAAATCTCCTTGAGCATGAAGTGTTCAAACCCTCCTTTTTCTATCTCACTCAGGCTAAGCGCCAGTTTTTGAATGTATGGGGTGTGAATTTGATTTTCAATTGTTCTGATTTTCAGCTCGGAGTCGCGTTCAATGATGGCAATCTCCTCATCGTTCAGGTAAACCACATTGTCGGTGTATTCAATAAGCGGTGTTGCATCTGAGGCCACAAAAAATTCCCCTTTGCCAATCCCGATCACCATCGGACTCCCTTTGCGGGCAGCAATGATTTTATTTGGAAAATCTTTTGCGAGAATCACGATGGCATAGGCGCCGATTACCTGGTTGAGGGCAACCCTTACTGCCTCTTCCACCGACACCTGCTCGTTGATCATGATGTCTTCAATGAGGTGGATCAATACCTCTGTGTCGGTTTCGCTGGTAAAGGAATACCCTCTTTTTTTCAGCTCACTCCGCAGCACCGAATAATTTTCAATAATCCCGTTATGAATGATGGCCAACGTTTTATTCTGCGAAAAATGCGGATGCGCGTTGATGGTGTTGGGTTCACCATGGGTCGCCCAACGGGTGTGGGCCATTCCGATGTTGCCTGTTATGTTTTTCCCATCAACAAAAGTTTCAAGATCGGCAACTTTTCCTTTGCATTTATAAACCCTGATGTCTCCGTTCAGAAGGCAAATCCCGGCGCTGTCGTATCCGCGGTATTCAAGCCTGTGAAGCCCCTTCATCAGAATGGGGTAAGCCTCATTCGGACCGATGTAAGCGATAATTCCACACATTTTTGTATAATTAATTCAATACAGTATAGGTCATTTTAAGTTGAAAACGATTGTTGTTTTCGCCGGGAACCGCCGATTTTGTTCCATACATCATAATCCGGTATGGGGTGATCGCACTGGTTACCGGAGTGTTTACCATCAGGTAAAGGTCAAAGCTTGTGGAATAGTCATTTTGCACCACTTTCTGAAAATGCTGAGTCATACGAAAGAAATAGGCTCCTGTTGTGGTATTATAGGTGCCGCCGAAATAGCCCGAACCCTCGTTTTCATCAACCAGGTAGCCAATTCTGCCGATGCTGTCCTGCCGAACCATGGTTAAGGTAGAAGGCGCAAAAAGGATGGTGTCCATCTCCATGTTTTTCATCAGAAGTACCGCATCGTTGATGGCAATAACTTTGCCTTTACCCAGGTTTTTCAAATAGGGAAATTTTAATTTGACTTTAACGCCGCCCATTCCCTGCAGAAACAATTTGTTTACACCCAGGGTTGAGTCACGGTTGAGAATTTGCTGTTTCAGATCAGGGCTGGCATCGAGGTATCCGTGGTGGTCAACATGTATAAAACGTCCGCTGATCTCATTGAAAATCATGTCGAAGTGCAACGAATCGTCGGCAGGGTCATCGCCATTGTGAAAATAGACCACCATTTTGGACACTCCTGAATTAACGGCGAAATTCAACATGGCGCCCTTGCTGTTCACCGGGCTGGCAGTGACGTAAAGTCCTTTCATGAATTTGAGAAACGCGGCATTGGATGCCAATACATCAGCGGGGGCATTGAGGATTTTTTGCCCGAGATAATTGGTTTGTTTGTTGAGGTTGATGCGAAGATGAGGGGCGATTTTTTCCTTGTACACCGTCACACTGTCTTTGATTCTGGGATAGAAATTCTGGTCGGCCAGAACGGTAGGGTAGGTGGTAAGGCTCTGGTTTGAAAAGTGCAGACTGTCGTATGAGAAGTCCTGGCTGATTTCATATACCTTGACGTTTTGTTGTGTCAGGGTATCGCCGTAATAGCCGGTGTAAAAAAGCATGAGCACCACTGAGTCGAGAACCGGATTTGTTCCGAACTCGGCACCGTCGGTTGAAAGCCGGGGTTGTGCAAAAAAGCCTGCCGTGGTTTTACCGAAGATGGGGTCTATCATGGAACCAAGCATGAGCGACGACACCTTATCTGTACGCACCGAATCCTGGATCATTGAAAATGCCTCAACGGTACAGGTATCGGTTGTGATTACATTCAGGGTGTCGGTTGGCGGCAGCAGGTCAAATCCAAGTTCATACGGATCTTTTTTGCACGAAAGGATGGCCAGAATGAGCAGCAAGCCAATAATAAGTGACGCGGGTAGTTTAGACAGGTAGGATTTCAATCGGATCGAATTAGTAAGTTACACTTAACTCATTGTTACCGGCTCGTTTACGAGAACCTCATCGTAAAAATCGTTGTAGGCATCCACGTAACGGTCCATGGTTTGGTATTCAAGATAAGGCTTATCAATCTCCTTCAGATAGCTGACTAGTTCGGGGTTGATTTTAGGCGACCCGATAATTACGCCATCGGAGAAGTCGATTGCAGCCTTGATAACACTAACGTAGTTTGGTGTTTTATAGTGTTTGAGATCTTTGGAAGAAATTCCTTCGAGTTTGATTTTGGCGGCAAAATCTTTGTGCATGAGCTCCTCAAAATCATCATCGTAAATGGAATAGATGATTTTGGTGTCGCTGAACAACGGATTGTCGCAATAGGCTTTTTTAATGTAAATCGGCACCAGACTGGTCATCCATCCGTGGCAATGAACCACATCGGGACCCCAACCCAGCTTTTTAACGGTTTCGAGTACCCCGCGTGAGAAAAAGATGGCACGTTCGTCGTTGTCGGAAAAGAATTTGTTGTTTTTATCATGCAATGAGTATTTCCTTTGAAAATAGTCTTCATTGTCGATAAAATATATCTGCATGCGTGCCTGCTGAATGGAGGCAACCTTGATGATGAGGGGATGATCGGTGTCGTCGATAATCAGATTCATGCCTGATAATCTGATAACTTCATGAAGCTGATTGCGGCGCTCATTGATACTGCCGTAGCGGGGCATGAATGTGCGGATTTCCCTCCCTTTTTCCTGAATTCCCTGTGGAAGGTACCGGCCGATTGTACCCATCGGACTCTCTTTCAGATACGGCGTGATCTCCTGCGCAACAAACAAAACTTTCGCTTTTTCCATGTTTTTCCTCTCGATTATATCCTTATTTGAAATTCGGCTGCAAAGATACTAAAAATTTTTCAGATAATTTCCAAGCTAAAAGTGTAAAATAATGATACATATCGGATTATAATTTTTTAACAAACTTTTTTAAAAAAAAGTGCTGTTTAATGTATTACCTTTTTCTCTTTTTCCGATTAAGCAATAAATCAACGAAAATCGGAGGAGGGAATTCAAATGAAGTGAAAGGATACAAAGAAAGGATGCCGGGGATCGGTATTTTTTCAGGTAGGCAGGTCGAACTTCCAAAACATCTCGACGATGGTCATGCTGTCAACAGAATAGTGTGACGGCAAACATTTCAAAAATCTAAATTCTGAAGACATGAAAAAGATCGTATTATTATCAATGCTGGGTTTGATGTTTCTGAACGAATCGTTACTGGCAGCAGAAAATAAATCCTGTACATCGCCACCAGCGGCAGTATGGATCAAATTACTGATAACCTTTCATCGCCCGAAATTCAATTGCGAAAGCGGGTTCAGTATCTGCTTTCTGGTAACCTGGGGACTTGAAGCTCCGGTTGGATCTTCCGAAAAAAAAACCTGTGCCGCCCGCGGACTGCTCAACGAACGCAACCAGCTAATTGTGGAGGTGGACGAGGATGCCCTGACAAAATATGAAGGTGGTGCGGCGCTTCGCTATTTCAAGGATAAAACATCGATCCCGATTCCCGATCCTTATGCCATACCGGAAGCTACCTGCCGGGCACTGGGTTCTACCTTGCCCCTTATCATCAGGCAGGGGAACTACCCGGTTACTTTCCAGAACGGAGTTTATACGGTGGTATTCCAATTGTAACGAGTGGCTGCCATCAACCGGGAGGGATAAATCATGGTTGAATTCCTGGTTGATGGCAGTCTTTAATTTATCAGAAATTATCGAAAGCTGACTCCAATGAAAACAAATAGCAGGATAATGAAGTTGGTCGCAATTGCCCTTTTGCTCGCTGGGTTAACCGGATGCAAAACCTACATGCAATTAAAATACGGGATGAAACAGCCGGAAGAGGAAACTCCGGCAAAGCTTTATTCATTTCTTCAAAAGCATCATTTCCCGACTGAGAACATCTACCTGTTTTCCGACTCTGCCGCCTTCTGCCGGATGGTGCGGAATTCAGAATTCAGAAAATATCTTTTAAGCCACATGATTTTTAACCGCGAAGGAATTTTAATCCGGCACGACACAACGAAATGCCAGTGGGCGGGTTATGACATCATTAAATCACTGAACCGCGACTCTGTGTATGAAACAAGCAATGAGTTGAAAATGAGTCAGATTCTTGACAAAATCGCGCCCATGGAGGGAGCATCCGCACGAAACGATTCTTTCGGGGATCCCGATTTTACGGTTGTGGTAACCTGGGCAAAATTCATCGGAGCTTACAACTACCGGCTTTTTATCCTGGCCGAAGCAGCCGACCTGAGCCAAAAATCGAGGATCAGGATGATTTGGCTCAATGTTGATATGCAACAAAGCTGGGAGTTAACCGATCAACAAAAGATTGCCATCCGATAAGGTGTTCTGATATTTGCCTTTTGCGGGCGGACTTAAGTTTATAAATTGAAGCAGATAAAAATACCCGGATTATGAATCCGCACAAAAAGAAAGCAGGGGTTGGAAATGGTGGCGAGGGGATGGTTGCTTATGCTGTGTATCTGGCTGATTTCAGCCATGGGAGCCGGGCAAAAACTGGTTCAGGATGACACCCTGGTGCTGAAGACGTTACAAAGCCCCGCCGGCCCGGGAGATTCAATGGTGATGTTCAGCCTGCTGCAGGAGTTGGAATATAACCTGGCGGGCACCTCGATGGTTTTCTACAACTGGCACCAGGGAAACAATACGAATTTATTTACATTGGTGCATTTTCTGAAGTACAGGTCGGTTTTTACCCGGATTAAAAATGTAAAAATCATCAACTATTTCTTTCATACCCTGGGGATACAATATTATTTCGACAGCATTTCCCGCTTCCAGCCCGATGAAAACACCCTGGATACCCGAATTGAGGTGAGGGTTGGCAAACGACTTACTTTTACCCTATTTTCAAATCTTACTACGCGCATTTTCAACTCATTTTGCTATACAACCGATCAGAACGGGAATCTTATAAAAGCCCTCAATGCCTCGTTTTTGACACCGCTGCTGTGGACCTTTTCAACCGGATTCGGATGGACGCTGCCCGACCTTGGTTTTTTCAGTGTGGGTCTTTCCGCCGGGAAGTTCACTTGGATTCGCGACAAGAGGGTTTTCGACCAGCAAAACTGCAATTCATTTTATGGTGTTTCGCGCGGGAACAACCACCTTTTTGAGTATGGTTTGAGTATGCATGTGCTGATCGACAAGGAGTTTCAGAAGCGGATTCACTGGAACTGTGATCTACTGGTGTTTAAAGATGCCGGAAAACCGTTTGATGTGGTGCTGAAGAACATTGTTGGAATCAGAATCAGCAAATTTTTAAAATCAACCATTCAAACGCGGCTTTACTATGAAAAAGAGGTTAGTAAAAATATCCAGGTTGAAAATCTTGTATCCCTGGGATTTTATTTCAATCTCTGAATCAATCCCCGCCTGTGAATAAATTAACAGTGGAGGCGTTTTTGGATTGGGAAAATCTGTAATTTTGCAGCCTGAAAACTCAACCGGCTATGTATAAAATTACAAAACATCCCATTCTCGATATTCAGGAACACAAGCAGACCTCCTTTGTGTTTAACGGTCAGCAGGTTACCGGCGACCGTGGATTCACAATTGCTGCCGCTCTTCATCAGGCAGGGCACCCTGTTCACAGTCACAGTTTAAGCAACCGCGAGCGAAGCCTCGAATGCGGAATCGGCAAGTGCGGCGCCTGCGAAATGCTGGTTGACGGACAAATCAAGCGTATCTGCATCACCTGCGTTGATGGAGTTAAAGAGGTTAAGGAGATTCCGCACGACTATGCACCATGCGCCGTTCCGGTGACAAAAGAGACGCCGCTCAACGTTTATAAAACCACCGTGGCCATTATTGGCGCAGGCCCTGCCGGATTGGCAGCCCGCGAAGAGCTGAACAAGCATCAGATGGCCAATATCGTAATAGATAATAACGACAAAATTGGCGGACAGTTTTTAATGCAGACGCATCAGTTTTTCTTTTTCGAGAAGGAGCAGAAATTCGGAGGCATGCGCGGCTTTGACATAGCCAAAACACTGGCAGGGGAGAGCCACGAAGGAATTTTCCTGAATTCTACTGTCTGGGACATCCTGGAAGGGGGAAGGATTGCCGTGAAGAACATCCGATCGGGGGAAATTTATTTTGTCGATGCCGAATACATGATTGTGGCAACCGGTGCCGTTCCCTTTATGCCAACCTTTGAAAATGATGATCTCCCGGGCGTGTTCACCGCAGCCGTTGTGCAAAAGATGATGAACCAGGAGCTGACCCTGCTGGGTAAGAACATTCTCACGGTTGGAGCAGGCAACATCGGCTATCTCACCTCTTATCAGCTCATGCAGGCCGGAGCCAATGTAAAAGCGATTCTTGAGGCCATGCCCGGCGAAGGGGGTTTTCCGGTTCAGGCAAATCGCGTGAGGCGGCTGGGGATTCCGATCCTTACCTCCCACATCCTGTTAAAGGCGATCCCCAACGAACATCACGATGGCATTATTGGTGCGGTGGTGGCTGAATGTGAAAATTTTAAGCCCATCCCCGGAACAGAAAAGATCATCGATGGCATTGATGCCATTAATATTTGCACCGGATTGGTTCAGGACGACCAGTTGCTCATCAAAGGCAATGAAATTTTTGGCCGCCGGTGTTTCGGTGCGGGAGATGCCATCAGGATTGGGGAGGGTACCAGCGCTGTGCTGCGAGGGAAACAGGCTGCTTTTGATGTGCTTCAGGAGATGGGCGAACATTATAGTTATGACGAATTTCTCTCCTTGTCAAAAGAATACATCGATTCACAACAACATCCGGTCAGGGTGATCGGGGAGGCGGCTCAGCCAACATCTCAGCGGATGAAAGATAAGGGTTTTGTCCTGATCGACTGTTTGTATGGATTTGCCTGCAATCCATGCGCCTTTGCATGTCCGCATGGCGCCATTACCAAATCGTCGACCAGCACCGTACCTGAGATTGATTTTCAAAAATGCATCGGATGCATGGATTGTGTTTACCAATGCCCGGGTTTGGCCATTTTTGGTTATAACCTGAAAAAAGATTGGCTGTTTTTACCCATTGAATATGAAGTTGCTGAAAAATCGGCCTGCTTTCTCGTCGACAATCAGGGGAAACAACTTGGAGAGGGCATTGTGGAGAAAGTTTTGCGAAAACCAAATAAAACCAACATTGCCAGGGTCTTATCACTCACAGTTCACGGGGAGGAACTTACCAAAGTACGCGGCTTCATTGGCAAAGAAAATTACCCAAAGCCCATCGAATTTAAACCATATACCACAGAGCCCAAGGAAACAACCTATGTTTGTCACTGTGATGATGTAACGATGGAGGAGGTTCTGGAGACCATCGGCGAACGTAAATTCATCTCGGTGGATGAGGTAAAGCACACCACCCGCCTCGGCATGGGAGCCTGTCGCGGAAAGCGTTGCATCAAGCGGTTGAAGTCGACCCTTTATGGATCAGGGATATCCATTGTGGGAGAACCAACACCGCGCGGGCCGTTATCGAACCAGGTGGCCATGGGCGAGCTCTATCCAAGGTTGGTACATGAACAGGTGATTACCAGTGTGAATGGTGTCAAACCGCAGAAAACACGCGTAAAATCGCTTGTAGCCGGAGGGGGCATCGGGGGCAGCGCTTTATTCAGGTATCTGAGTGAAGCCGGTATGGAGCCGGTATTGCTGAATTATGGTCGTGGCGCTTCATGGCGTAACATAGCCGGTGGCCGCCCGAACTTCTCACTGCCTGAATTGTCGGATATTGCCTCCAAAAACCATGAGATATTCAAAGATTTGCAAAAGATTCATAATATTGATTATCGTCCGATTCTCTATGTAACGTTTGCCCATGATGAGGCCATGTACAAGGCGCTGGTCGATTCGATGTCGTGGTCGGATGCTTACATGGTTGAGCCGGGAGATTTTGCCAAAAAAATTGCGCCGGGCATCAATCCGGGCCTGAATACCTACCAGGCTGCCCTGATTACCCGCGATTGCTGGCAGGCCACTCCGGGCAGGGTTATCGATCTGGTTCGGCGGCTCGGGATCGACAACGGCGGGCGGGTTGAGGAGGATTGCAAACTCATTGATGTGCGCCTGGAGAAAGGATTGTATTCAGTGTTGGTTCAAAACCATCAGCGGAAATATATTGAATACGAAACGGAGGTGTTTATCAATGCCCTGGGTCCGGAGGGCGAGAAATTTGCCAGTCAGCTGAATATCGAAACAGGCCTCTATCCGGTGAAGCATCAGGCGTTTATTACCCGGCGGTTGCCAATGCTCGGGGTGAACGGAGCTCCGTTGCCAATGCTTATCGACCGCCGGAGATACAAGGGATTTACCGCAGTTTATGGACAGCAGCTGGCCGAAACCGGGCAGATTATCGGCTGTGCATCGCCTGCCATTGAAGCAATGGAGGCCGACAAAAACATCAAAATCAACTCTCAGGATTTTATTGAGATTGCCTCTGAGATATTCACCAATTGGATACCCGAACTCTCTTCGGTCGGTTTCCAGGCGGTGTGGGCCGGTTATTATGTGGAACCCCGCATGATCATAGATCCGGAACTCGGGTTGTTTCTTGGGCTTCGCGGACAAGGTTTCATGCTGGGGCAATACCTCGCCAAGATGTATGTTGACAAGCTTTTAGGAAAACCTGCCCCTGAATATTTCAACCGGTTGAAACTGGGTGGGGACGGGTTGCTGGAGAAGGCTTTTAAGTAATGTGCTGATGTGCTGATGTGATGATGTGATGTGCTAATGTGCTAATGTGCTGATGTGCGAATGTGATGATGTGCTGATGTGCTGATGTGATGGTGTGATGATGTGATGATGTGATGATGTGCTGATGTGATGATGTGCTGATGTGCTGATGTGCTAATGTGCTGATGTGCTAATGTGCTGATGTGATGATGTGCTGGTGTGATGATTATTTAAGATTGAATTATTTGGGGGAGTTTTTCGAGGTTGAGATAATTTTTGACAATATCTTTTTTAGGACTATGATTTTATCAAGTAGTTGATCAGGTGAGGGATAGAATTTTGAGTGTTTGCACAGAAGAAGCCAATACTCTGTCTCTTCCGCTTCTTTCGAAGATATTTTCATCTTATGTATGAAATCAATTTTACTTTCTGCAGATTGTGCTTCACGAATATTTGCACCGATCGATGTCCCGGATTTTAACAACTGATGTGAGATCACAAATCGACGTTTTTCTTCAAGAAGTTCGCAATAATCAACAACAAGTAGCGCAAACTCAAACGATAAATCCAAAATCTGATTTTCTTTTACCATAAAAATCTGAATTATCAAATTAATCCATTATTAATCACATCATCCCATCAGCAAATTAGCACATTAGCACATCAGCACATCAGCACATTAGTACATTAGCCTTTTACAAACAAAGCCTTGATAATATGTGTCGCCATCTTCGGGTTTTCTTTTAACCGGCGGGTTGAATAACCAAACCATTCTTTTCCGAAGGGGACATATACCCGCATGGTGTGGCCTTTGTTAACAATCGATTGACGCAGATCGGGGGTGACGCCATACAGCATCTGAAACTCGTATCTGTTTTTTGGGACTTTGTACTTTTCGATCAATTTATAAGCGCCTTCAACCAGAGGTTTGTCGTGGGTGGCGATGCCCGGATACATCCCCTGCTGAAACATGTATTCAAGATCTTCGAGATAATGATCATTAATTTCCTGGTAATTTTTATAGGCAATGCTGGCGGGTTCCACATAAATTCCTTTGCACAGGCGAAAGTTCAGGGGAGTTCCGGCCTTGTGAAGATCTTTCATGTTTTTAATGTCAGTCAGGGTGCGTCGCATGTAAGCCTGCAAAACGAGTCCGACATGCGCGGGGAATTCGCTGTGCAATTTTCTGAAGAGGTCAATTTCGAGGTCGGTACATTGTGAGTCTTCCATGTCGACCCGAACGAAATTTCCATAGGCGGCCGATTTCGCAACAATTTCGCGGATGTTCCGGTAGCAGGCCTCCGGGTCAATCAGCAAGCCGAAACTGGTTGGCTTGAGCGAATAATTGCCAACAATCTTCTCTCTTTCTATCTGTTCGATGATGTCGAGGTAGGCGTTTTTATTGGCGGTAGCCTCTTCGAGCCGGGTGATAAACTCACCCAGAAGGTCGATGGTGATTTTTACATTTTGACCATTCAGAACGCGGCAAACCCTTATTGCATCGTTCATTGTTTCCCCGGCGATATATTTTCGTGAAAAAATCCACACCAGCTTTTTGGGCATCAGAGGGAGCATTTTTGTTATCAATAGGTTGATCATAAGCACATCATGTTAAATTGTTCAATGAATGGCACAAAGATAGAGCTAAATAGGTATTTGGTATTCATCAAATTAATTTTTAATTTTGTAGACTTTTTTAGTAGAAAGGTGAATCAGGCGGATCAATATCAAATTGCGTTCAGCGGACTAAATGCCGGAACGCATACATTCGATTTTCAGATCGGCAAGACTTTCTTTGAACAGGTTAAAGATGCTGAGATCACGGGTGGAGAGGTGACGGTGATTGTTACCATGGAGAAGGAAGAACGCATGATGGACCTTCATCTGGCGATTCGGGGCAAAGTAGAAGTACCGTGCGATCGGTGTAACGAGATGATGGATGTTGACATAGAGGGAAATGAGCGCCTGATTATCAAGTTGGGGGATCATTATTATGAAGAAAGTGAAGATGTGCAGGTTATACCCGACACATCTCACCAATTTGACTTGAGTCCCTTCTTGTATGAGTATATTCATTTGCTGCTTCCCATCCGCAGGGTTCATCCGGAGGATGAAGACGGCGAAAGTCAATGTGATCCTGAGGTTATTAAAAAGCTTAGGGAGTTGAGTGAGCGTCACGTGCAGGATCCCAGGTGGGAAGCCCTGAATCAATTGAAAAAGAAAAAAGAGTAAGTTTCAATCCGATCAATCAAGGAAGTTGAAATCGTAAATCGTAAATCGTAAATCATAAATCATAAATACCCAGTACTATGCCACATCCGAAACATAAAATTTCGACAACCCGCAGGGATAAGAGAAGAACGCACGACAAAGCAGTTGCCCGTACAACCATTGTATGTTCCAATTGCGGGGCCCCGGTTTTATACCACAGGGTTTGCCCCGAATGTGGTTATTACCGTGGAAAACAAGCTGTTGTGAAGGCTACGGCGGAATAGTTTTTTTACCTAAATCGCTGCCAATGAAAATCGGTCTGGATGTTTTAGGCGGAGATTTTGCTCCGAAAGCCACGATACTCGGTGCTATCCTGGCTCAAAAGGAACTCCCCGCTACTGATCAAATTGTGTTGATTGGTGACCAGGAAGCCATTTTGGCTTTTCTGAAGGTAGAGGGCGTGCGGCCTGATATGTTTGAAATTGTAGATGCTCCTGACTTGATCGAAATGGATGAGCATCCCACGAAAGCCTTGGTAAACAAGCCTAATTCCAGCATTTCTGTTGGGTTCAGGATGTTGAAGCATAAGGAGATTCATGCATTCGCCAGCGCCGGCAGCAGTGGTGCCATGATGGTAGGGGCAATTTACAGTGTCAATACCATTCAGGGAATTATCAGACCAAGTACCACTGCGTATATTCCCAAGGAGAATGGCGGGTCGTCGGTACTTATTGATGTGGGTACAAACCCTGATGCCAAGCCTGATGTGATGTACCAGTTCGGGATACTTGGTTCGCTTTTTGCCGAACATGTATTTCACATAATAAAACCCCGTGTAGGTTTGCTGAATATCGGCGCTGAAGAAAAGAAAGGCAGCCTTACGGCGCAATCGGCCTTCCAGTTGATGAAAGACTCCAAGGATTTCCATTTTGTCGGAAATGTGGAAGGTCGTGAACTGTTTCGGGATACCGTTGATGTGATCGTATGCGATGGTTTTGTGGGAAACATAGTGCTTAAACAGGTTGAAGCCATGTACCGGGTATTGGTTAAAAGGGGGATTAAAGATGCATATCTCGACAGGTTTAACTACGAAACCTATGGCGGAACTCCCATCCTGGGCATCAATTCAACTGTGGTGGTGGGTCACGGTATATCCAATGCAAATGCCATCCGAAAAATGATCTTAATGTCAAAAGAGGTGCACGATGCCAAACTTGCTCAAAGGATAAAGCACGCGCTCGAACAATTTTCTCTTAACAATATTTAGAATATAATGTCAAAAATCAGAGCAAAGATTTCAGGAGTCCATGGGTGGGTTCCCCCTTATATATTGACTAATAAGGAGCTGGAAACGATGGTGGAGACCACGGATGAGTGGATCATGACACGCACCGGAATCAGGGAACGGCATATATTGAAGGGAGAAGGTTTGGGAACTTCCGATATGGGCGCTGAGGCGGTAAAGGGCTTGCTTGAAAAGACCGGAACCAGACCGGAAGATATTGACCTGTTGATTTGTGCCACCGTTACACCCGATATGACATTTCCGGCCACCGCGAATATCATCAGTGACAAGGCAGGGTTAAAGAATGCCTTTAGTTTTGATATCAATGCTGCCTGTTCGGGTTTATTGTTTACCCTTATTACCGCTTCAAAATATGTTGAAACGGGCATGTATAAAAAAGTAATTGTCGTGGGCGCCGATAAAATGTCGGGAATAACCGATTATACCGCCCGCGAAACCTGTGTTTTGTTTGGCGATGCTGCCGGCGCTTTATTGCTTGAGCCTACCACAGAAGAGGTTGGGATCATGGATTCGATTGCGGGAACTGATGGCTCGGGCCGAAACTACCTGCACATGAAGGCCGGTGGTTCCCTGAGACCACCATCACATGAAACAGTGGATGCCAAGGAACATTTTATTTATCAGGAGGGCCAGCCGGTATTCAAATTTGCCGTGACACGGATGGCAGATGTTTCAGCGGAGATCATGGAGCGTAACAACCTTACTTCCGACGACATCTCTTTTCTGGTTCCGCATCAGGCCAATTTACGCATCATCGATGCTACAGCCCGTCGCATGGGCATTGGCAAAGACAAAGTGATGATCAACATCGACCGGTATGGTAACACCACTGATGCCACCATTCCGCTTTGCCTCTGGGAATGGGAAAACAAACTTAAAAAGGGCGATAACATCATTCTTGCCGCATTCGGAGGAGGATTTACCTGGGGAAGCATCTGGGTGAAGTGGGCATATTAGGCAGTTAATTTGCCTTGTCTACCTTTTTGATAATCAGCTTGTCGATGCGGTTGCCATCAAGATCTACAATTTCAAATTCAAAATCTTTCCATGTGAATTTCTCGCCAGGCTTTGGGATGTGCCTCAGAATGTTCATGGCAAGGCCGGCCATGGTATCAAATTTGATTTTGTTTTTATCAAATCCCTGGACATTAAATTCATAGGCAAATTCATAGAATGACATCTGTCCGTCGGCCAGCCAGGTTCCATCATCGCGCTGATTGATCTGTGGCTCATCCGGGTCCGGTTCATTAAAATCACCCACAAGCGCCTCCAGAATATCATTCAGGGTAACCATTCCAACCGTTGATCCGTATTCATCGACCACAAGGCCATAATGTATTTTATTTTGTTTGAAAATCTCCAGCGTTTCATAGGCCGTTAACGTTTCGTGTACAAACTGCGCCGGCTTGACCTGGGCTTTAAGGTCGAAATCAGCATCGCAGATATTGACCAGAAACAGATCCTTGATGTAGATCACCCCCAAAACATTGTCGAGGTCATCTTCACAAACAGGATAAACGGAATGCAGATCTGCACGCATTTTTTCCCTGATTACCTCGGAAGTGTCGTTAATGTCAAGCCATTCCATATCAGAATGATGCGTCATGAGCGAAGAAACTTTCCGGTCGCCCAGATGAAAAACACGTTCAACAATATCCTGTTCAATCTCCTGAACCTCCCCATCTTCAGCTCCCTCCTGCACCATGGCTTTAATCTCTTCTTCAGTGACTTTCGAATCGAGAGAGGGTTTAATGCGAAGAAACCAGAGGATAAAATCCCCGGCTTTTGATAGAATAAAAGCAAACGGGTAAAATATCATTGTCAGCAATTGCAGTGGCCTGGCAGTTGCTTTTGCTATTAATTCGGGGTTAATCATACCGATACGCTTGGGAACCAGTTCCCCGATCAGAATGGAGGCAAACGTAACCACAATCACCACGCAGGTAAGTGCCAGTGAATGGCTCAGGGCTTGACTAATACCAAAGCCCGTAAGCAGTGTGGTCATTGAATGTGTGATTTCATCGCTGGAAAAAACACCGGTAAGAATCCCGATCAGGGTGATGCCGATCTGCATGGTCGATAATATTCTCGAGGGAGAGGTGGCGTTGTCAAGCGCCATCTGAGCCATTTTATCCCCCCGTCGGGCATCGAGTTCAAGCTTTGATTTTCGTGCCGAAACAAGCGCAATCTCAGCCATTGAAAAGATGCCATTTATTAAAAACAGGATCAGTAAGATGATGATTGCGGATATCATTGGGTCGGAAATTATAATTTTTGGGGCAAATATACAAAAAAGGAGGGTGAAATGGGTGAGGAGGGATGAAGGATACGTGAAGTGAGCCTCGTGACGCGTGACACGTGACGGGTGACACGTGACAGATGACGTGAGACCGATGAAAAGTGAGCTGGTTTTTTAAGTAACTTTGTCTTGTTTTGAAAATGACACAGAAACCTTTTTTATGAAGATTTATAAGATTTTATCCATTCTTTTATTAATAGCCTCTTCGGCAGTTGTATTTGGTCAAACGGCCAGGATGTTGCCTGAGGTTACCCCCGCCGGAAAAGGAAAGGTGAACACCATGGTCGACAACATTGGCTACTGGTCGCGGATGGTTCAGCTCGGATATGTCAAAGCCAATCCAAAAACAAACATTCCACCGGCCCACTTCAATGGATCAACGATAATTGTATATGACCCGGCATCTGATTCCCGTCATTCGTCATTCGTCACTCGTCATTCGTCACTCGTCATTCGTCATTCGTCACTCGTCACTCGTCATTCGTCATTCGTCACTCGTCATTCGTCATTCATACAAAACTCCCCCGATGTTCCGGTAACCGGCGAAACCAACGTTACCCAGAGCGAAAATTCCCTTTTCATTGATCCGGCAGATGAGAACGTGGTGCTGAACTCCAATAATTCGAGCAG
>DYQT01000344.1 GCA_020719165.1 Draconibacterium orientale
GAACCGCTGTGGACGGTTTTGCAGACCGCTGCCTAGCCACTCGGCCACGAAACCAGGGTAAAGGGGTGGCAAAAGTACAAAAAAAATTGAAATTATGACGATTTCATTTTTTCCAGCGTGATTTGAAGCAAACCTGTTGCATCTTTCCGCCCATCGGGGGATTGATTTTCGCGATTTTGAGGTCGATGACATTGATGGCCGGGAATTCCAGCCGGATTGCATCCATGATCCGTTTTGCAACATGTTCAAGCAGATGAGACTTCTGGTCCATCTCCTTTTTCACACATCTGTAAAGTCCAACATAATCGGTTGTATCCCTGAGCAGATCGGATGTCTCGGAAACCGAGGTGTCAACTTCGATGTTCAGATCAACGATAAAACGGGTGCCGATCACCTGTTCCTCTTTAAAACAGCCGTGGAATGAAAAAAACTCCATTCCTTCCAGCATAATTGTTCCCATTGCTTGTTGTTTTGAACAGTGAAATTATCAAATTGCGGTGAACCTGGCCAAAGGTTTTTTAAATTGTAGTAAGTTTGCAGATTATTTTACGCAAATCTACGGGAAAATCTGTGTGAATCTGCGGGAAATATTGAATCTGTCGGATTTTTCTCCGGCAGGGTAAAAGGTAATAAATTTTGATTTTATGATAGATGCAACAATCCCGGAAGAGGAAAAAAACACCCGGTCACGTAATTTCATTGAAGAAATAATTGAAGAAGATCTCCGGACAGGGGTAAATGAAGGTCGTGTACATACCCGATTCCCGCCTGAGCCCAATGGCTATCTTCACATTGGCCATGCGAAATCGATCTGTTTGAATTTTGGCCTCGGAAAAAAGTATCATGGCAAAACCAATCTCCGGTTCGATGATACCAACCCGGTAAAGGAGGATGTGGAGTATGTCGATTCCATTATGGAAGATGTGAAATGGCTTGGTTTTGACTGGGAAGAGCGGCTGTTTTATGCCTCTGATTATTTTGAACAGTTATATCAATATGCAGTCATCCTGATCAGGAAAGAAAAGGCCTACGTGTGCGATATGAGCGCCGAGGAGATCAGTGGAACCCGTGGAACACCCACCCGCCCCGGTCAAGAAAGCACCTATCGCAGCAGATCTGTCGAAGAAAACCTTGATCTTTTTTCCCGGATGCGGGCGGGCGAATTTTCCGATGGCACCCGGGTTCTTCGTGCTAAAATTGACATGGCTTCTCCCAACATGCACATGCGCGACCCGGTTCTTTACCGCATACTTCATGCCCACCATCACCGTACAGGCGACCAGTGGTGCATTTACCCAATGTATGATTTTGCACATGGGCAATCCGACTCCATCGAACGAATTACCCATTCCATTTGCACCCTGGAGTTTGAAGTTCACAGGCCATTATACGACTGGTTTATTCGCGAAATAGGTATTTATGCCCCCCGGCAAATTGAATTTGCCCGGCTCAATGTGACCTACACTGTGATGAGTAAACGAAAATTGCTTGAGCTGGTGCGCGAAGGTGATGTAAATGGTTGGGATGATCCGCGGATGCCGACAATTTGCGGTTTGCGCCGGCGCGGGTTTACCCCCGAATCGATACGCAATTTTGCCGATACCATCGGGGTAGCCAAGCGCGACAATGTAATCGATGTTAGTCTGCTTGAATTCTGTGTGCGTGAAGACCTCAACAAACGTGCCGGCAGACTTATGGCGGTATTGAATCCGGTGAGGGTTGTCATCGACAACTATCCCGATGATCTCGTCGAAGAGATGGAATCGGTCAATAATCCGGAGGATGAATTTTCGGGAAAGCGGAAATTGCCCTTCTCAAAAACACTTTTAATTGAAAGGGAGGATTTTATGGAAGATCCGCCGAACAAGTTTTTCCGCCTCGCTCCGGGCCGTGAGGTGCGATTGAAGGCTGCTTACATCATTCGGTGTGAAAGTGTGGTGAAGAGCCCCGAATCTGGTGAAATCACCGAAATTCATTGCACATATGATCCTCAAACCAAAAGCGGCATGCCCGAAAGCAACCGTAAGGTAAAAGGAACCCTGCACTGGGTCTCAGAAAAACATGCGGTTAAGGCCGAAGTGAGACTTTACGACCGCCTGTTTACCAGAGAAAACCCCGACGATCCGGAAGAGGGAAAGTCCTATAGGGATTATTTGAATCCTGACTCACTGAAGGTTATCACTGCCATGATCGAACCGGCAGTGTTGACATCAATGGATAAAACTGGCGGAGATGATGCCGGAATTTCGGGTAAGTATCAGTTCGAGCGCATTGGCTATTTTTCTGTTGATCTTGATTCAACCCCGCAGAACCTTGTTTTTAACCGGGTTGTGCCCCTGCGGGATTCCTGGTCTAAAATTGAAAAAGTTAAATAAAACTTGACACTTTTGTAAAAAAAGTATTAATTTTGCACTCAGATTGTCCGATGGTGTAACTGGCAACACAAATGATTC
>DYQT01000097.1 GCA_020719165.1 Draconibacterium orientale
CAGATAATCTTTTAGCTGAAAAATTAAGCTGTTTTGCAAGTTTCAACAGCAGCCGAGAATTTGCCTTTGAGTTTCCACTCAGTATGATGGTTTCCATTGTTTCTGCTTTTTACAGAGGTATAAAAATCAATATAACTTTAAGTGTTAAGCCGCCGTCGTTCGATATTCAATATTCGAAATTCAATATTGAGTACACTCCGAAAACGGTATAATTTTGGGCTAAAGTCCAGTAACTATCAGATTATCAATTGCCACGGCCTTAAGAGGTGACAGCGGAATGGGAGCGCTAAACTAGGAAAAATTGAATATGAACATTCCCTCCTGGCTCAAAGATGTGGCATCGAAATGCCGGAAACCCGGTAATCGATGACTGCATGGAGGTGGCCCGGCTTACTGGTTTCCCAATAAAACAGGCCGGGCGAATTGTTGAAGAGGTACGGGCGGCGCTGGGCAGCGGGGGAAAAAGAGAAGAAGAATCAGAAAAACTTCATCGTCACCTCTTTTAAGAATTTCTCCTCGAGTGTACGGGCGATACGGTGGACGACAGTTCTCCTGAGTTCGAGTTCAACGGGCATGGTGGGATCCTGATGGGCCGTATTGATGTTCGTACCAACTAAAAAGTGAATCTCATCGCATTCAATGAGCAGTCTAACTATTTCATCTGCCGGCCCTCTTCCCAGCTGATAGTTGTTGTTGTATTTTTTCAGAAGCTCGCTGACTTTGCTCAAAGTCAGAATTCCCTCGGTTATCAAATCGACACCATGCATATATGATACCGGTGGCAGTTCAGGATCAAGCATCTCCTTGCTGTCGGTTATCTCTTCATCCCATTCCCGGGCAACCATATCGCCGGTGGTTGCTCCGCAGATTATCTTCTTCCCGTCAAATTGTTTCAGCAAACCGGTAAACATTTTATCATTTGCCGGATCCTGAGGCGGGCCAGAGAATATCATCAGTTTTCTTGGTTCCCGAAAATAGATCACGGCGCAACTGATATCATCGAGCGGATGGAAGCTGTCGTTCTGGTTTGCTTTGTTAACCACCTTTGTGCTTAACTTCACCGCCGAGATATCACTCTCTTCATGAACTGCATCTTCCACGAATTTTTGTAGATTATCCAATCCCCAGCCAATCTGGTATTTATCACTGCCTAAACCGGATTGGGTCACTCCGTCGGAACAAAAAACGATTCGGTCCTCTTTCCGGGGTGTAAATTTAGTTGTCAGAATTTCCCTGCCGGCATTTTTTTCGCCCTCCAGCACAACACAATTCCATTCCGGTTCATGTAATTTCGTACCCCGCAGCACCATTGTCTTCGGATTTTCATATTCGAGGATCCGAACTTCCCCATCTTCATCGATTTCAACAATGGTGAAGGTGGAGTAATTCATGTTTTTCACACTGTCGACCGGCAGTGTTTTCATAATGATTTCACTGCTTTTCTGAACACTTTTGTGCTCTTGCGTGAAGCTGACGACCATGGTGGCGGTAAGAGTGGCCAGAAGGTTTGCTTTAATCCCGTGTCCCATTCCATCCGACAGAACTACAATGATTCTCCCCTCCTCTTTAATTCGCTTTGACAGGAACACATCACCGCATACACGGGCTTCACCATGGCATTTTTGCTGACAATTGACTTCTATGAAAAATTTTTTATCCAAGGGGGTCAGGGTTAAATCGTGACGGGTGACAGGTCAGGTTTCATGTTTTTTTCCCGGGGTTTTTATATGAGTCGATCACCGAATTAAGCATCTGTTCCGTTTTCGAGGCGCCTTCACCAAGCAGGTAGGCGATTTTTTGGACCATATCGAAATTTTCGTCGATCACTTCGGTAAGCCGGGTAATGATTTGTTCTTTTCGCACTTCAGGTATATACATATCACGGAGAATTCCGCCAACATATTTATGGCTGCGGATGGGAAAAATGGACACTCCCAGCTTGATCTCTCCAAATTGTACATCTTTGTTCTCAATGGGCTCATCAGATGTGAGAACATAGGAAAACATTTTATAAAAATGCGCGGGAAGCAATGATTTAAGGTCGGCTCCCACCAGTCCGGGAATAACCTCGTCGATCATGGCAGCCTCTTCGCCTACAATGCGGATAAAAGCTTTGTTGCTTTGATAAATCTTAAGGTCATCATCGACAATAACCACGCCCGACAGCAAATTCTGGAGCATGGTGGTGATGATTTCCGCAGATTCAGTTTGGGCTTCCTGCTCATGTTTGGCTTTTTCTTCCGACTCCTTGAGTGCAATTTTCGTTGCAGCAAGGTTTTCATTGGTGGTTCGGAGAGTTTGGATATATTCCTGGCGATTGTGTCCGCTGAAAACATGGCACATCTCTGTGGTGGCCAGTCCCTGTGAAATAGCGATAGCGAGATCTCTGCAGTTTGGGTAACCGCACGATTCGCAACCAATATCATTGTGCATGTGCCCTTCCCTGTTGATCATCACCAGCACCTCTTCAATTTTTTCCTCATCCGGAACGGGCAGCCGCTGATCGTCGGCTTCAAATTGCCTTGAAAGATCAAGGTCAGCACATGAATTAATCTCATTTTCCCAGGTTTTCTTGTCGAAGGTAAGGAGACGTTTGTTGGCGTAATCGGTCACCAGGGTCATCCTGAGAAACTTCTCCCCGCCTGCTGATGTTCCCGGGCCCATCAAACAACCTTCGTCATAAAACAAGTTGAAATTTTTGCGGATGTGTTCAATACGTGTATCGAATTCTTTAACCGCATGAACCATGTTGTTTCGTCCTTCGGTAGTGATGACACTGCCTGTCAGCAAATTTTCACTGATATCCACCGCTTGAAGAAAACCATTGATGATCGGGTAGAGCGACCCCTTATGCCCGAGTGGGGCATCAAATTCAGAAAATTCAAGCTGACTCTCCCGGATGTTGAATTCGGCAAACATCTGGCGTAATTCAACGAAAGTCAACACACTGTCAATTTTGGCATCGCCTTCAAATTTCAGGGCTTCATCTTTTGTGGAGATGCAGGGGCCGATATAAACAACCTTAACATCCTGTCCATATTTCTGTCGGATAACCTTTGCTGTGGCAACCATTGGAGATACGATCGGTGCCAGGTTTGTGATCAGTTCGGGATAGTATTTTTCGATATATGAAACCACTGCAGGGCAGTTTGCCGTGAAATGATACTTCCCTTTAAAGTTTTCAAAAAGCTCCTTGTATTTTAAAGCAACGAGATCGACACCGAAAGATGCTTCGCTGACATAGGTAAATCCAAGTTGACGGATCATTTCAACGAATTTCCGGTAATCGGTGATATCATGAAATTCGCCGGAGATGGTTGGATCGCAGATGGCTGCAACCTTTTCGCCAGCAGCCAGAATTTCTCTGCACTCGGCAACGGAACTTCTGAAGGTAATGGAATGGGGGGCGCAGGCACGATAGCAACTTCCACATCCGATGCAACGATCGGGGATGATCGAAGGCAATTCGTTGGAAACATCAACCCTGATGGCCTTAACCGGGCAAATACGTACACAGGAATAACATTTAATGCAAGTATCGTGGGATATATGGAAAAGAGGTTCTTTAAACATAATGGCGTTATCAACGTCAAATTTATGAATAACTGCCGGTGAAATTACATTTGAGTAAAAAAAAAGATCAAACCACGACCATGAAATAAAACCTCAAAATGTTTGTTTATTTATTCACATTGCTAATTATTTCACAATTAATTCTTTCATTATTCATTTTAAATATATATTTTTGTAGGGCAGTAAGGATTTTGATTTCAAATTGTCATGACGCAAGAAGACCTGGAATTAGTACTTTCCCATTATCCGGCAAACAAAAAAGATGGATTGCTTCCGATATTACAGGAGATCCAGCTCCATAATGGCTATCTTACCGATGAATTATTGGCCAAAGTGGGCGCATATCTTGGGATTCCGGCCAACAAAGTTTATGGAGTAGCCACATTTTACGACCAGTTTCGGTTTCACCCGCACGGCCAATACCACATCAGGGTTTGCAGAGGGACAGCATGCCATTTGGTTGGTTCATCCACCTTTGTTGAGGAGATTGAAAAGCAACTGAAAGTCACCGCCGGCAATACCAGCAAAGACAGAAAATACAGTCTGGAAATTACGAACTGCATGGGAGCATGCGAATCATCCCCTATTGTTCAGATCAATGAAACTTTTCACACCCGGGTAAATGCAGGAGATTTGGATAAGATCATCCGCACCCTGAAAGAAAAAACAGAATAAGATGGCCTCCCTGACCTCCGCAGAAACCAAAGAATTTCTGGTTGAAAAGATACTGAAAAATTATTCAAATATTCTTGACAAAGCCTCTGGTGACAAGCTTTCCATCATCAAACGGGTGAAGATTTCGAAACCGGTAATTTATATCGGCATGGGAACTTGCGGTATCATCGCCGGCGCTGATAAAACCCTTAATGCAGTGGAAGCTTTTCTGCTGAAGAATAAAATTGATGCTGAAGTTGTTCCGGTCGGATGTTTGGGTTTATGCTCGGCTGAGCCACTGCTTGATGTTCAGTTACCGGGTAAGGCCAGGCTGTCGTTTCACCATGCCACAGAAGATAAGGTGGAGGATATGCTAAACGCAGTATTGCATCACACTTTGCTAAAAAGCAACATTCTGGGGCAGTTCAAAAATGAGTCACATGAAGATTGGCCAAACATACCCTATATTGGGCAACTCCCTTTTTTCGCCAGGCAACACCGCATCGTACTGCGCAATGCAGGGATGATATCGCCGGAAAACATCGATGACTACATTGCGCATGGCGGGTATAAATCGCTCTATAAAACCGTACTGAACTACACCCCCGACAAAGTTTGTGAAATAGTTGACCAGAGTGAACTACGCGGACGCGGAGGCGGAGGCTTCCCAACCGGAAAAAAATGGATGGTGACACTGTCAACAGGCAGCGACCAGAAGTTTTTGATTTGCAATGCCGATGAGAGCGATCCGGGAGCATTCATGAACAGGGCGATTATTGAAAGTGATCCCCATCATGTGATTGAGGGAATTGCCATCGCCGCCTATGCAATTGGCGCAAAAAAAGCTTTCATCTATATCCGATCCGACTATACCCGATCTCTCGCAATTCTCGAAACGGCTGTTCAGCAGGCCAAAGAATACGGTTTCATCGGCGAAAACATTTTTGGCAGCGGATTCACGCTGCATGTCAGCATCAGGCAGGGAGCCGGAGCGTTTGTATGCGGAGAGGAAACCGCGATGATCGCCAGCATTGAAGGACGCAGAGGCACCCCACAGGCAAAGCCACCCTATCCGGCCGAAAAAGGCCTATTCGGACACCCTACTATCGTCAACAACATTGAAACCCTGGCCAATATTCCGACCATTCTTGAGAATGGCCCTTCCTGGTTTAAATCAATGGGAACAAAAGAGAGCAGGGGGACAAAACTATTCAGTATTGCCGGGAAATCTGTTCATACCGGGTTAATTGAAATTCCGATGGGTACAACAATTTCCGACATTGTTCATACCATTTCAGGAGGGGTTAAAAACGGAAAAAGGCTCAAAGCAGTCCAGCTTGGAGGGCCTTCTGGTGTTTGCATTCCGGAGCAAAACTTCGGAACCGAAATTGGATATGAATCCTTCCTGGAAATTGATTCGTCGATTGGTATGGGGGGGATGATCATTCTTGATGAAGATACTTGTATGGTGAGCCAAACCAAGTACTTCATGGAGTTCCTTCAAAAAGAAAGTTGCGGAAAATGCATCCCCTGTCGCGAAGGCACCAAGCGTATGCTTCAGATACTGGAGGAGGTTACACGCCGACCAAGGGAAGAAAGTGCACACCAAACGCTTGAGCGGTTCAAAGGAGTAGTCGAATTGGAGAGCCTGGCAGCAGTGATCCGCGACACCTCCCTGTGCGGCCTGGGGCAGAATGCACCCAACCCGGTAATATCTTCGCTAAAATGGTTCAGAGATGAGTTTGAGGAGCATATTTTTGACCGGAAATGTCAGGCAAATGTGTGTCATGACCTTAGAACTTTTTTCATTGAAACTGATGTTTGCAACGGCTGTAATATTTGTCAGAAGAAATGCCCTGAAAATGCCATCATCGGGTCGATCAGGATGCCACACTTTATCATTGAATCAAAATGTACGGGTTGTGGAATTTGTTTTGACAGCTGCAAGTTCAATGCTATATATTTCAAATAATCCGGATCATGCAATTCGATGTCGAAATAAATAACCAAACTGTATCAGCTAAGCGGGGAGAGACCATTAAAAATGTGCTTGACCGGATTGGAATCCATGTTCCCACATTATGCTACCTCAATGGGTTTACCCCTACCGGAGGATGCAGGATGTGTGTGGTAGAAGTTGACGGTATTTCAGAACTTGTACCCTCCTGCTCACATCCGGTTACGGAATGGATGAAGATCAGAACACATTCGCCCCGGGTATTAAAGGCGCGTCAGGTTTTGGTGGAACTCCTGATGGCCGGTCACCCCGACGATTGCCTCTATTGCTCGCGCAGTGGTGATTGCGGATTGCAGAAACTTGCCGCCGAAATGAATGTTACCGATCGGAAATATCACGGGAAGCGACAAAACATTCAGATTGATAAAGCCTGCCAGTCAATCGTAAGAGATCCGGCAAAATGTGTTTTATGCGGCAGGTGCATTCGCATTTGTGATGAGGTGATGGGAGTTTCGGCCATCGATATTGTTGGACGTGGAAGTGAAAGCAAGATTGGCACCTCCTATAATAAGGGTTTGAATACCCAAACATGTGTGAAATGCGGTCAATGCATCATGGTTTGTCCGACTGGGGCACTTTCTGAAAAATCGAACATTCAGTTGGTTCTGAATGCCTTGCACAATCCCGATCTGTTTCCTGTAATCGAATTCTCTCCGACTGTTCCGGCATCCATTGGCGAAGATTTTAACATAAAAGCAAGTAAAGACATCCTGAACATCTTGCGTGCAGCTTTGAAAAAGATGGGGTTCCGTCAGGTATTTGACACCTCCATGGCAGCCGACCTCACCATCATGGAAGAGGCTGCAGAGTTCATCGATCGTTTGGGCAGGCATGAAAAACTTCCGCTGCTTACCTCCTGCTGCCCTTCGTGGGTCAGGTACCTTGAGTCGGCAAAACCACATCTGCTTGATAATTTATCATCAACCGCTTCACCCCAGCAGATGATGGGGCGTCTGATTAAAAATTACATCACCACCTCTGCAAGCCAAAAACCTGAAAACGTTTTTGTTGTTTCGGTGATGCCTTGTACCGCTAAGAAATATGAAGCCGACCTCGACAGAATGAAGGATGGGATTTCACGAAACGTAGATGTTGTGATCACCACCCGCGAATTGGTAAAGATGATCAGGCTGCTGGGAATCGAATTCAATAACCTTGAACCGGAACCAAGTGATTCACATTATGGCATGAGGAGTACTTCGGGTAACTTGTTTGGCATTGCCGGAGGACATCTGGAAGGGCTGATTCGCACGATTCATCACATGATGACAGGTTATGAGATGAATACATTGAAAATAAGTGAGTTGAGAGGTTTAAAAGCAAAAAAAGAGGCACGGATCAAAATAGGTAAAGTAGTGATCAATGTTGCTGCTGTAAGTGGCCTGGCAAATGCCAAAACATTGATTGAAGAGGTAGAGGCCGGACGGGAAGAATACAGCATTATTGAAGTTATGGCCTGTCAGAATGGATGCATCAACGGCGGTGGTCAGCGCCTTAGCTCAGATGAAAAGAGTATTAAGTCGCGCATGAAGGCAATTTATGATATTGACGAGGAAGAGATGATCAAAGTCGCCCATAAAAGCCCGATAATCATTGATTTGTATGAGCGATTTCTTGCCAAACCAGGCAGCGTAGGAAACAGGGAATTATTGCATGTTAACAGATCATTAAGGGAGGAGCTATGAGCCACTCGTTTCACCGGCAACTGGTTTTTACCATAAAAGACAGGTGCCGGGTATGCTTTACCTGTGTGAGGGAATGCCCGGTAAAAGCCATTAAAATCATCAATGGACAGGCAGAGGTAATCAACGACCGCTGCATCGGATGTGGTAATTGTGTGCGCGTATGCAGCCAGGGAGCCAAGATTCCTTTACGTTCAGTAGATGCAGTTGAGACCCTTCTGCAATCAAAAGAAAAGATTGCTGCTTGCATTGCTCCCAGTTTTCCGGCCGAATTTGAGGAGATCTCTGATCACCGGATACTGGTTGGGATGGTAAGGAAACTCGGTTTTGATTTTGTTACAGAAGTATCCTTTGGCGCAGACATCGTTGCAAAAGAATACGAAAAAATGATCAAAGGCAGTGACTTTGAAGGAGACATTTCATCCGATTGTCCTGCCATCGTATATTTTATCCGCCATTACCATCCCGACCTGGTACCATATCTCGCCCCCATTGCCTCTCCGATGGTTGCCATGACCAGGGTTATGAAGAAAAAGCATGGTGAAGATCTGAAGGTGGTGTTTATCGGTCCATGCTTTGCGAAAAAGGCAGAGACGAATGAAGTGGATGAGGTACTCACTTTTCGTGAATTGCGCGAAATGTTTGACAATTTGAACATCCGCCCCGAAAATACTGACCCCTCCGAATTTGATCCTCCGCACAGTGGAAAGGGAGCTATTTTTCCAATAAGCAGGGGTTTGTATTATACCGCAAACAATCAGGAAGCGATTCCTGAAGAGCACGTGATTATAGCCGAGGGGCGTGTCAATTATAAGGAAGCCATTAAAGAGTTTGAGGAGGGATATATCCGGAAAAAACACCTTATGCTCTTGTGTTGTGAAGGTTGCATCATGGGCCCCGGAACATCTCCCGGAGGAAAACGATTTGCCCGTAGCAATTCTGTTGGCGAATACGTAACCCGGAAGCTTCAGAATATCGACCATGAAACCTGGCATCAGGAGATCGAGGAATACAGCAAACTGGATTTTTCGCAAAGTTTCACTCCTGAAGACCGAAGATTGTCGCCTCCAGGCATTGATGAAGTTTTGCAGGCTCTTCAATCGATGGGGAAGTTCTCCCCGAATGACCATCTGAATTGCGGAGCATGCGGATATGACACTTGCGTTGATCATGCAGGCGCTATTGTTGAAGGACTTGCCGAAAAAGAGATGTGTTTGCCGTTTGCCATCGAAAAGCTACACGATTCAATCAGCAATCTCAACATCTCCAATGAAAAACTTGCCAGGGCCAAGGCAGCGCTGAAGCAATCGGAAAAGTTGGCCCACATGGGCCAACTCTCGGCAGGAATTGCCCATGAGCTGAATAACCCTTTGGGTGTAATCACCATGTACAGCAACATTTTAATGGATGAAGCGCCGGAAGGAGAAGGCGTACGTGACGATCTTCGTTTAATTGTGGAGCAGGCTGAGCGGTGCAAAAAAATCGTGAGCGGATTGCTTAATTTTGCCCGGAAAAACCAGGTAAACCTCTCTGAAACTGATGTGGTGAAGTTTATGCAGCACAGTCTCAACTCAATTGTAAAACCCGACAACATTATCTGCTCTTTTGAATCAGAAATTTCAGATCCAATAGCCAAAGTGGATATCGATCAAATGATGCAAGTGCTCACCAATCTTGAAAAGAATGCCATAGAGGCCATGCCTGCAGGTGGCCGATTAACGGTTGGTGTGGAAGGTGATGCAGAGGAGGTTACCTTCATCATCAAAGATGACGGCACAGGTATTGAAAAAGACAACATGGAAAAACTCTTTACCCCGTTTTTTACAACCAAAGAGATGGGGAAAGGCACCGGATTAGGACTTGCATTGATTTATGGAATAGTAAAAATGCACAAAGGCAAAATTCATGTCGATTCCAACACCGATCTGCAAAAGGGTCCTACCGGAACGACCTTCAAAATAACAGTCCCCAGGGGCATGTAACCATTCAATTAAAGAAAAACTGGCCACACTTAACACTTAACACTTAACACTTAATTTTTTAATTCTTTTTCATGAAACCAGGAAATTACACGATTTTGCTTGTTGACGATGATCAGGATTATCTGTTTCAGTTGCAGTCAAAAATTAAGAATTTCGGATATCAAACCATCACTGCCGAAGGGCAGAAAGATGCTGAAGTGCTGTTGGAAAAAGTCAGACCTGACCTTGCAATTCTCGACTTAATGATGGAGAATGAAGACAGCGGGTTCATTTTGTGTTACAAGATGAAGAAAAAATACCCCGACCTTCCCATCATCATCGCAACAGGGGTAGCTGCCGAAACCGGGATCAGTTTTGATATCAATGATGAGAACAACCGCAAATGGATAAAAGCCGATCGTTTTCTGGATAAAGGGATACGGACGGAACGCCTAAGAGAAGAAATTGAAAATTTATTGTTAAAAAATAACAAGTAATGCGTGAGTAACCATTATAAGACCTATTTTTGAAGTGAAATAAATTTATGCCGACATTAAAGATTCTCATCGTTGACGATGAACCCGGCATCCGGAGCGGGGTATCAAGGATTTTAAGAAATTTCAGGGTTGACTATCCTTTCATGGATGAAGCGTTTGATTTTGAAATAATCGAAGCGCCAACAGGTGAAGCAGGAATTGAAATAATTGAATCAAACCAGCCCGACATTCTTTTACTTGACAACAAGCTGCCCGGCATTCAGGGGATTGAAGTACTCGAGTACATCAAGAAAAAGCAGAAAAGCATAATTGTAGTCATGATTACCTCGTATGCATCACTTGAACTGGCTGTAAAAGCAACCAGCGACGGAGCTTATGATTTCATTCCAAAACCTTTCACCCCCCAGGAATTAAAATCATCTATTGAGAACATCACCAAGCGGGTATTTCTCAAAAAGATGACCAGCACGTTGCAAGATACCGGAAAGCAAATCAGGTTTACTTTTCTTTCAGTTCTTTCACATGAGTTAAAAGCTCCTCTGAATGCCATTGAAGGTTATCTGAAAATGGTTAAAGAGAGACAAAACGGGGTAAAACTCGAAGATTATGAGGTAATGATTGATCGTTCGCTCGACCGGATTAAAGGGATGAGGAGCCTGATTCTCGACATGCTCGACCTAACCCGGGTTGAATCGGGCAAAGCAAAACGAAACATCACAGCGGTTGATTTGTCGGCCATTGCCAAAACCGCCATGGATACCATGCGACCCTACGCCATTCAACGGGATGTAAAACTTAACCTGCAAACCACCGGATCGGTAACGTTGCAGGCAGATGCCGAAGAGATGGAGATAATTTTCAATAATTTGATTTCCAATGCAATAAAATACAACAGAGATGGCGGAAAGGTTGATTTTACCATTGAAAAGGATGAAGGTTGCATGAATATCAGCGTTGTTGACACCGGAATTGGGATGACCCCGCTTGAAATTGAGAAGATTTTCGGTGATTTTGTTCGGATTAAAAACGATAAAACTAAAAATATCACGGGAAGCGGATTAGGGCTTACGATCGTGAAAAAATTAACAGACAATTACTCCGGAAATATCGAGGTTACAAGCATTCCGGACCAGGGCAGTACATTTAAAGTCAGACTTCCAATTGATAAACCATGTTTGTAAAAAATTTACCCCATAAAACGGTGGAGCGGTTAAGCCAGTACCGCCGTGCATTGCTGATGATTCTGTCAAAAGAGAAGACCCATGTTTTCTCGCATGAAATTGCTCAGATGCTCCATATCACACCTGTTCAGGTGCGACGAGACCTGATGTTGATCGGATATTCGGGAAACCTGCGCAAGGGCTACGATATCAAAGAGCTGATAGAGTTGATCGGGAAAATTATCGATTCTGACCGGGGCCAGCGGGTCGCAGTTGTCGGACTTG
>DYQT01000098.1 GCA_020719165.1 Draconibacterium orientale
CATAATCAACGCCTGCAGCATACAGATCCGGTTCGCGAACCAAACCCTGAAGGGGGGCATAGCCGCCATAACTGCCGCCATAAATGGCAATCCTTTTTGCGTCTGCAATACCCTTGCTGATCAGCCACTGTGTTCCATCGGTAATGTCGTCCTGCATGGTCTTTCCCCACTCCTTGAACGATTTTTCCCAGAAAGCTTTGCCGTAACCGGTTGAACCCCTGAAGTTCATTTGCAGCACCGCGTATCCCCGGTTGGCAAGGAACTGCACCTCGGCATTAAAATACCAGCTATCGCGCGCCCACGGGCCTCCATGAGGATTGACCACCACCGGCAGATTTTTGGCTGTTTCCATCGTATATCCGGCAGGCAGTGTGAGATACCCCTGGATTTTCATGCTGTCGCGTGCAGTGTATTCAATGGGTACCATTTCGGCGAGTTCCTCCTCCTTCAGCCAGGAGGCAATATCGGCCACCTTCTGCAGGCTGTCGGTGGTGCGGTTGTACACATAATATGCACCGAGCGAGCGGTCGCTGTAAGTACGGATCATGAATTTATCTTCAGCTTTGGTCAGCGAGGTAATATTGATGGTATAGTTGCCCACTTTCTCCTGTATTTTTGCGAACATCTTTTTCCCCTCTTCATCAAAAAAGTAGCGTTCCTGTTTCGCCGACTCATAGTTGGCGCAAATCAGCTTTTTCTCCAGCCGCGACCAGGTCACATCCGAAACATCATAATCTTTGTTTTCGTAAAGCATCTCAATCTCTTTACCGTTGGCAATATCGAAAATTACCACGGTGCTTTTATCGCGGCCAAGATTTGATGTGGCATATAAATTCTTGTTGTCGAAGGTGAACATGAGCGGTGAAAGGCTCTCCTTGAAATTGGTTGTCAGCACCGGTTTGAAGGGGTCTGTCTCTTTTTCACGATACAACAGTTGCGTATTCACGCCATCTACAATGGCTACAGCTGCACGCAGTTTGCCGTCGTGATCGAGAATCCATCCCTGGATATTTCCCGGGTTTTCTGCCAGCTGAACCATTTTTCCTGTTACAATATTCAAACGATAGGGGTCAAACACCTCCGGATTGCGTTTGTTGAGTCCGATGATCAATTCATCAGGGAAATCATAAAGGTCATCGAAAATTTCTGTACGAACCTTCGGAAAGTCGGTAAAACACTGAAGGTTAGAGCCATCGATGTTAACACCGTACAACTTAAAATTTTCATCGCCACCGGTATCTTTGAGGAATACGATACGTGTCGGATTTTTCCAGAAATAGCCGGCAATATCCCGGTCTTTTTCAGAAGTAAGCCTTACCGCTTTGTCAGTACCGATTTCCTGGACAAAAATATTCATGCGTTTTTCATAGGGCGCCATGTACGAAAAATATTTCCCGTCAGGGGAAATCTGATAGCGTGCCTTATCCGGATTTTTGAAGAAATCCTCCAGCGGAATTTGTCTGACCTGCATCGGTTTTTTCGATTTACAACCACCCAGCAACAGTGCCGAAATGGCTAACCCTCCCAGAAGGAGGAAAAATAGTGTTTTAGTTCTCATATAGGTTTGATTTTGCCGCAATTATACAATACATCCTGCAAACGTAGTATATTTTTCGACATTCTTTACGTATTTCTCTGTGAACCGATTGATTCCCCTGATAAAAAACATCTACTTTTGAACAAATAAAAATATAACCCGCTTTTTACCGTTACTTATCGGAAAACACAATTCAGGCAAGTGGACATTTACCTTAGAAAACGACGCTGGAAACTATTCCTTTTTGCTTTTGCTCTCCTCATCATCAGCGCATCGCTTTATTACACCAGCATTCTGGTAAATGAGATTCGCAAAGATGAGCGGAAAAATGTGGAGATATGGGCTGATGCCATTCATCAGAAGGCCGACCTTGTGAACTTTACCAACGATTTATTCGAACAGATCAAAAATGAAGAGCGCAAAAGGGTTTCTATCGTTGCAGAGGCACAGCGAAGGATTTTTAAAGCAACGTCAAATGAGGATTTAAACTTTTTTCTCAGCATTATTGGCGAGAACAACACCATTCCGGTAATTGTAACAGATGAAACCGGTAAGGTAATGAATGCCCGAAACATTGACATTGATCCCGGAAAAATCCTTGATGGTCAGGTGAAACAGGATTTTTCAGTGTATCCGCCGATTGTGGTTACCTATTACCTCAATAAAAAAATCTTTCTCTATTACAAGGACTCCAATATTTTTGCCCAATTGAAAAAGGGTTTGGACGATCTGATTCGCTCCTTTTTTTCAGAGGTTGTACTTAATTCTGCCTCTGTTCCGGTTATCATCACCGATAGTACAGGGAAATTTGTGTACCAGTCGGGCAACATTCCGCCAGAAAAACTGAATGACAAAGTGTGGGTGGAGAAAACCCTGAAATCGATGGCCTCCCAAAACACTCCGATAAAGGTTGACCTGGCTGACACGGGCGTACATTATATTTTTTACCAGGATTCATTTTTACTCACTCAGCTGAAATATTACCCGATCGTACAACTGGGCGTAATTTTTGTTTTTCTGTTGATTGCCTACCTTCTTTTCAGTTATGCCCGTAAGTCGGAGCAAAACCAGGTATGGGTGGGAATGGCCAAGGAAACGGCCCATCAGCTTGGCACACCGCTTTCATCCATGGTGGCATGGATGGAGCTTTTAAAATTAAAGGGGCTCGATGAAGAGACCGTCCGTGAAATTGAGAAAGATGTGCAGCGGCTGGAGACCATCACCGATCGGTTTTCAAAGATAGGCTCTGCCGCAAAACTCGAAAAAACAAACATCGTTGCGGTGGTATACGACACCGTTGGCTATATCCGTTCCCGTATCTCGGCAAAGGTAATTTTTGACATTAAACCCGGCCCCGGCCAGGAGATACTTATTCCATTGAATCTTCATCTTTTTGAGTGGGTGATCGAAAATATTTGTAAAAATGCCGTGGATGCTATGGAGGGCAACGGAAATGTAAACATTGAAATTACCGATGATGTTGACCACATTCATATCGACATCACTGATACGGGCAAGGGAATCCCAAAATCGCGTTTTAAAACCATTTTCCGCCCCGGATATACGAGCAAAACAAGGGGTTGGGGTCTCGGGCTGACGCTCACCAAACGGATCGTTGAAAATTATCATTCAGGGAAGATCTTTGTGAAATCCTCGACCATTAACAAGGGCACAACTTTCCGCATCATCCTGAAAAAATAGCCCCTTGGCCGGAATTTACATCCATATCCCTTTTTGCCGGCGCAAATGCCATTACTGTAACTTTTTTTCGCTTGCTTCCCGGAAGCTGAAGGTGCTTTTTCTGAAGGCTTTGAGGACAGAGATAGCGCATTCACGCACATACCTTGCCGGCGAACCGGTGAACACCATCTACTTTGGGGGTGGCACACCCTCGCTGTACCGGCCCGGGGAGTTGCAGGAGGTGATGGAGGAGTTGACCTCAGCCAGGGGAAATGCCTCACCCCCTGACCCCTCTCCCCAGGGAGAGGGGAGAAGGTTTTCGGCGATTACTAAAGAGGTTACATTGGAGTTGAATCCGGAGGATGTGACGAAGGAGTATGTTGCGGAGTTGAAGAAAACGTGGTTCAACCGGTTTAGTGTGGGGGTTCAGTCGTTTGCAGATGAGGATTTGACATATCTGAACCGTTCGCATTCGGCTGCACAGGCTTTGAACGCCGTAAAACTATTACAGAATGCGGGGTTTGAAAACATCAGCATCGATCTGATATTCGGCATTCCCGATTCCACAGAAACCCGTTGGGAGAAAAATCTTGACACTGCGTTTTCTTTGGGAGTTCCGCATCTCTCTGCCTATGCCCTCACCGTTGAACCACGAACCCCGCTTGCCTGGATGATCGACAAACAAAAATCAGCCCCGGTCAGCGACGAAATGCAGGTGAGGCAGTTCAAAACACTGATGAAAAAGGCCGGAGAACATGGTTTTCTGCAATATGAAATTTCGAACTTTTGCAAAACCGACCGGTATGCCCGGCACAACACCAATTACTGGAAAGGGATTCCGTACCTGGGACTTGGTCCTTCAGCCCACAGTTACAACGGATTTTCCAGGCGGTGGAACATTTCAAATTTGTCGAAATACATTGATCTTGCCGGAAGTGGCGGCTGCTTATTTGAAGAAGAAAGTTTAACCAATACCCAGAAATACAATGAATATGTGATGACCTCACTGAGAACGATGTGGGGTTTCAGCATCGAGAAGTCAGTTTCAGATTTTGGATTTCAGATTTCGGATTTGTTCATAAAGCAGGCATTGCCTTTTATTGACACAGGTTTGCTTAAGGAAATTTCCGGGGTCTATTTTCTCACAGATGAAGGAAAATTATTTGCCGACAGGGTTGCCTCAGCGTTGTTTGTAACCGACGATGAAGCGTAAAACAGGGAGTTTCATCCGGTTTTTCATGCCAGACATCAAATAATAATGATAATCCCGAAATCATTGCCCATTTTTGTAAAAAAATAAATATGGGTTTTTCCGATCTTTTTCAAACGCGTAAAAAGCACTTTATTGTTCAGCATATTGTTTTCTGGCTGATCAGTGTTGTTCTCTTTACCGTCGTGCTAATTTACACCCGAAGCGATTTTAACTTTTACAACATTGGTCTGCGCCTGGCGTTTAGCATACTGATTACGATTGTATTTCTGGCTATATCCGTGTATATCAACTTGTTGTGGCTTATTCCTGAGTTTTTCAATAAAAGAAAATTCATATTGTTTATTGCCCTTGAATTTGGCAATATTCTGCTTTTCATCCTTTTAAATTATTATGTAACCTATTTTTTTGAAGGGGGCAACCATCCGGCAAACCTGCTGTCAGAATTTATTGCCGAGTTTATTCTGGTGCTGCTTTTTCTGATTTTGTCGACCTTACTTAAATTCATGCGCGATTCAATCACCTTGCAGGATGTGGAATTGCGGATGAAGGAGGTGGAAAGGCAGAAAATTGAGGCAGAACTCAGGGCTTTAAAGGCACAGGTAAACCCCCACTTCTTTTTCAATACCCTGAACAGTTTATACGCTTTGAGCCTCGACAAATCGGAAAAAGCGTCCGAACTGATCCTGAAACTGTCTGACCTGATGCGATATGTGATATATGAATCAAAGGATGATCTGGTGTCGGTTGAGAAACAATTGGAATTTCTGCAGAGCTATGTTTATCTTGAACGATTAAGGTCGCAAGACAGTCTTGACATACAATTTGAGATAAAAGGGGAACACCTTGAACTCAAAATAGCCCCGCTTATTTATCTCGCCTTTTTAGAAAATGCTTTTAAACATGGTGCGAAATCTGAAAGCGATCATCCATACATTCACATCGCTTTCGACCTTGAGCAAGCCGACCGGGTAGTTTTCACCATTGAAAACCGCATTGATCCGTTCCAGCCAAAGCGGGTTGATGGCGGATTCGGATTAACCAATGTTAAAAAACGGCTCGAACTGCTTTATCCCGGAAGGCATCATTTGAACATCATAGAGTCGTTAACCATATATCGGGTAGAATTAACTATTTTCGTGATATGAATATCAGATGTTTGATCATAGATGATGAGCCACTGGCCCAGCGGGTCATTGAGCGGTATGCCGAGAACATTCCTTTTCTTGAAATTGTTCAGAAGTGCAACAGTGCAGTTGAGGCGATTGATGTTTTACACAACCAGCAGATCGACCTTTTATTTCTCGATATCAACATGCCCAGGTTGAGCGGGATGGATTTTCTGAAAACCTTAAAGAATCCTCCGTTGGTGATTGTTACCACGGCCTACGCCGAATATGCCATTCAGGGATATGAACTTGACGTAGTCGATTATCTGATGAAACCCTTTGCTTTTGACCGTTTTTACAAAGCCATTCAAAAAGCGGAGGAGCTGATCAGGGGGAAAGATCAGCGGCATGTTGAAAATAGCGAGAGTGAAAAACAGGACGACACTTTTCTTTTCATCAAATCGAGTAAAAAAACCTATAAGGTTAACCTTGTCGAAATCCTGTACATCGAAGCGCTGGGCGATTATGTTAAAATTTACACTACAGATAAAATGATCATCAGCTATCAGTCGCTGAAAAACATAGAGACTTTGCTGCCATCTTCAGCTTTCCCCCGGATTCATAAGTCATTCATCATTGCATTGTCGCGCATCGACCTGATTGAGGGAAATCATGTTAAAATCAAAGACCGGCTGATTCCGATCGGAACCAATTTTAAGACGGAGTTTGAAAAGCTGATCAAATCGATTTAATGCAGGCAATGCAAACAATGCAGGGGAGGGATCAGGGAACGTTCAGTGAGATGCCACGGAAATATTCGAGCAGGGAACCGCTGATGATGAATGCACCGATAATCATGAACAGCAGACCGACAATACGGTTCATCCAGAGTTTTACCTGCGGGTTGCCGGCGATTTTGATTTTATTGGCTAAAACCACCTTCAGAATGTCGGTCATCAGAATTACCGACAGGCTTCCTGCAAAAAACATGGCAACTGCCTTTTGATCTCCGCCATAGGTGGCGTTCATCGCAAGCATTGAAGTAATCCAGAAAACCCATAAAAACGGATTGGCAAAATTCAATACGAACCCTTTAAAAAAATAGGGGTAAGAGCCTTTTTTCTTCACCCTGATTTCGTTGATAGCCTCAACCTGTTCGGTAAGAGACACTTTCTTAAAAAAAGTATAAACACCATAAACGGTCATTACTATTCCGCCAATGATGCCAAGCACAAGGTGATAGCTCGGATTGGTCACAATGGCTGATGCGCCGAAATAGAAACCTACCACCAGGGCCAGATCACTTACAAAGATACCTGCGGCCAGGAATATTCCCACTTTCACCCCGTGTTTGATACTGGTTTGCAGCAGTGCAAACAGGGCCGGCCCTACTGATATGGCAACGGTTAACCCAAGAATGATTCCTTCAAATAGTGGATGTAACATGGAGATCAACTATTCTTGTGCGTTTTAAATGATTCAACATGTGCTTCCCATTGTTCCCGTTGTTCGTTTTTAAGGACTCGGGGAAATTTATGTGCGCCGCCTTCCTTCCCGCGGGCCTTCATCCAGTCGTGAAACACTTGCAAAGGTAAGATTTCTGCCGATACGTTTTTAATGGCCTCAATACGTTCAACGCGATAATCATCATTGAGTACTTTAAGATATTCATCAAGTTTGTGCGCGGCAATTTCTGCATCCATCGGATCATCTGTTCCCAGATACCATTGATGTGCAAAGAGGTTCCCGTAACGAATGCCGGTGATGGTGAACTCATTGATCTTCACGTTGAACTCATCCTGGAGCATCCTGATGGCCCGGTTGAGGTTGTCCTGTGACACATGTTCTCCACACAAACTGATAAATTGTTTGGTGCGGCCTGTAAGTACAATTTCAAACCGGTCGAGGGAGATAAATTTAATGGTATCGCCAATCAGATATCTCCAGGCTCCGGCGCAGGTTGAAAGAAGCAAGGCATACTCTTTGCCGGTTTCCACCTGCGCAAGTGTAAGCGCTTCGGGGTTTGGCATCAGATTCCCTTCGCCATCGAAATTGTGATCATTGTAAGGAACGAACTCATAAAAAATGCCATTGTTGAGGATCATTTCCATGCTTTTGAGGTTTCCGGGCTGCTGGTAGGCAATGTAGCCCTCCGAGGCAAGATACGACTCGTTGTAAAGGATCGGGTGCCGGAGCAGCTTTCCAAAACTCCTGATATATGGCTCAAAAGAGACGCCACTGTGCACATAGGCAGCAAGGTTTGGCCAGATATCATGAATGGTTTGAACGCCATAATGGGTGATAATTTTCTCCATCATGATCTGGATCCAGGCCGGAACGCCGACGATGATGCCGATATCCCAGTTTTTCGCATTCCGCACGATTTCATTCAATTTTGCCGTCCACTCGTGCTCACGGGAAATGAGACGGCCTGGTTTGTAAAAATGCTGAAACCAGAAAGGGATGTTTTTGGCGGTAATCCCCGAAAGATCTCCCTGATAGTAGGTTCCGTTGTATTGAAGGTGTGTACTCCCGCCAATCATCAAAATACCTTTCTCATAAAACTCATCCGGGAAATCATATTTGGTGGTGGTGACCAGTTGACGAATACTTGCACGCCGGATGGCCCGCAACATGTCGGGGGTTACCGGGATGTGTTTTGAGGAGGATTCAGATGTTCCGGAAGTCAAAGCAAAATATTTAACCCTTCCCGGCCAGGTTACATAAGGTTCCCCGTTCAGGCTCCGGTACCACCAGTTTTTAAACATGGAATTGTAATCATGAACCGGAACCCGGGCTCTGAACCGATCGATAAAATCAGGTTGACTGGCGATGAAACTGAAATTGTAATGCTCCCCGAAAGCTGTATCCCTGGCTTTCAACAACAGTCGTTTCAGCAGCCGTTCCTGTTCTTTAACCGGATTAATGGGCAGAATATCAATGGGAAACTGGCGTAATTCATATGCTTTACGTATAAGTGAACCGAGGATTGGCATTTTAGGAGGTTGATTTCAGAAATGAGAAGGTAAAATTACTAATTATTGCGTACTTTCGGGTTTTATTCGTAAAAAGTCGCGGTATGTCAAAGTCATTAAAATTAACTGTTTGGGTTTTTGCCCTCCTGCTGGGCGTGCCTGTTTTACTGGCAACAGGTTTTGTTGGATATCTGATGTTTACTGAATTCACACCTGAAAAACATGTTGCCCCCGATGTAAAAGGTGATGGGCGGGAGCCTGACCCGGCGCAACGCGAATTCACCTTTTTAACATGGAACATAGGCTATGGCGGTTTGGGAAAAGAGCAGGATTTTTTCTACGATGGGGGAAAAACGGTAACTCCGGCGAAAGAGGCGTTTAAAAACTATTTTCTCAACATAAAAAACCTGGTGAAATCAAACGATACCGTCGATTTTATCTTTCTTCAGGAGGTTGATTTGGTTGCGAAACGATCGTGGAACACCGATGAGATGGCCGAACTTGAGGCTTTGATGCCAGATTTTGCATCGGCCTATGCAAAAAATTACGATTGCCGTTATGTTCCCTTACCCATACGCGACCCGATGGGAAAAGTGGTTGCAGGACTGGCAACATTTTCGCAATTCAGGCCGCAAAAGGCAGAGATATGCTATTTCGATGCCTATTTCCCATGGCCCACCCGTTTGGCCATGCTCAAGCGGTGTTTTCTCCTGTTTCGGTTTGGATTGGACAATGGCAGGGAACTGGTGGTGATCAATACCCACAATTCGGCCTATGATTCCACCGGCGCCCTGAGGAAAAGAGAGCTTTTTATTCTTGATTCGGCTATGCAGTCGGAATATAAGAAGGGCAATTATGTAATTGCGGGGGGTGACTGGAACAGTAATCCCAGAGGATTCGAACCTGCCTCCATCATCTCGGGCGACAAAGTGACCAACATTGAACCCCCTGCCGAACCCGGTTTTTTACCTGGCTGGCAATTTGTTTTTGACCCGCTCCAACCCAGCAACCGGTTTTTGGACATGTCCTATCAAAAAGGAATTACCAGAACGACCATCATCGATTTCTTTGTCGTTTCACCCAATATTGAAGTAACCCGAAAGGCGACCATTCCGCTGGGATTTGCCTGTTCCGATCATAATCCGGTGCTGATGGGGGTGAGATTGAAATAGGAGGGTTACACGATTTGATTTGTAACAAAAACCGATTTAATTTTTATTTTGTAGTTTTACCAATTCACTTTTTATGACACTAGGGATGAGATCCAGGTTTAAGACACGCGAAGTTTTACTTTTTATCCTGATATCGCTGTGTGTTTATATGGTTTTTATATTTGGTTTTGCCTGGATTTATTTTGAAACGGAGAGCATAGAAATGACCCCGTATTCCACACCCTACAATCATCCCGGCTTTAATCAGGGAACTCCTAAAATCAATTTTGAGAAAGCAGTCTATTTCAGCATTGTGTCATTTCACACGATCGGTTTTGGCGACATTCATCCGGTTACACAACTGGGCAGGCAAATCGTGATGATTCAGTCGACCATATCGCTGTTTTTCACCTCCATATTTTCTGGTTTTCTGGTATATTTTGTAATCAAAAGGCCCCAGGATGTGTTCACTACAAAAAAAGTTTACATCCGCTTCAGAAATCACCATTATACCCTGTCGCTCCGGCTGGGCAACAAAGGACGCGATATCATTGACCTGAAAAGCAAGTTTGAAGCCTGGACCATCGAAAACAACACCCGGATCAGGGCTTTTCGTGTAGAGGAAGAGTTGCCCGACCTGGAGAAGATTCTTTATTATGACATCAACCTCGATGAAAAATCCAGTTATCCTTTGCGTGTGGCCATTGCCGATGCGCTGGTCAATAAAACGATGCTGCACATGAAGTTTTCATTTATTGGCAACGACATTAAAACAGGAGAGCAGGTGGCCTACGCCAAATATTATGATTCACGGCACCTGAGTTTTGGCAAGATGTTTCTCAATGTCTATTCGTGGGATCCGAACGGAAGAAGGAAAAACTTCCGTTGGGGGAATTTTGAACGGATAGAAACCATGGAAAAGGGCGTTATTGATGGTTTTTTCGGGAAACAAGTGAACGGATAAACTGAATAATGAAATGTTCAATGATCTAATATACAGCCTCTTCACGGGTTTTCGCCCCTGGCTGTTTCCCGGTACATTGCGAGGTAACCGGCCATGCAACTTTCCCAGTTGAATTTTTGTGCATGCGCGGTCGTTGCCGCCGAAAAAGTTTCCTTATCCGAATCGACTGTGGCCAACCCGCTGGTGACTACTTCCGCCATGTGATCGGGGTCGAAATTCAACCAGTAAAAGGCATGTTTGCCTCCTATCTCCGGCAAGGAGGCGAAGGTGCTGGTAAAGACCGGTTTACCCAAAAGCATGGCCTCAATTACCGGCATCCCGAATCCTTCGGCCAGCGATGGAAAAAAGAATGCACGACAATTGGAATACAACCAAAACTTCTCCTCATCCGAAATTTTGCCGGGCAAATGAACCCTTCCGGTCAGTTGCAACTCGTCAGCCTGCATCAAAATGCTTTTTGCATATGGAGAACTGTTTTCTCCGGCAATGACAAGATGATACCCGGGAAATTTCTTCAGCAAGGGAACCAATACATGAAAATTCTTTTTTGCTGAAATAATCCCGATGGAAAAAAAGAACTTTTCACCGGTTAAAAATCCCGGTTTCTGCGCCGCCGGATAGGATGGCACACTGATTCCATTGTAAATAAGGTAAACCGGCTTGTGCTGAACATTCAGGTTTTCCAGCACCTGGTTCCGGGTAAAATCAGATATTACCGAAATTGCCGTGGCCCGGTCGATGTATCCCTGCAGTTTTCTGAGGTACCTGTTTGATTTCTGCAGGTCTTTCTCTACCAGAAAGTTCAGGTCATGAATGGTCAGGATCCATTTTGAGTGCCGGCTCGGAAAATAGGAGGGAAACTGGTCAAGAGAATGCCAGATGTCGTAAGAGTCGTTCAGCCAGGGAAGATACCGTTTCTGGAAATTTGCCCGCAGCAACCGGGCGCTGCCCCAATCTCCGTCGGGAAAATTGTTCGGACACAAAAAATCAAAGGTATATCCCGGGATGGTTTTTTTCGCGAGGGTTTCCGCGAAATTGAGTGCAAACCGGCCGATGCCCGAGTTCACATTTCTGGTTTTATATAAATCTACTAAAATTCCGGGCATCGTGGGGGTGTTTTGGCAATTAAACTTTACTGCTTATCCCTTTCGGTCAAGTTGGTTTGATTAAGTCGTTAAATGGCACA
>DYQT01000345.1 GCA_020719165.1 Draconibacterium orientale
GTCATGCGAGGCCTGTCAGGAGTCCCTTCTACGATTTTACGTATCCTTTTTTTGATCCTGAACCTGCGAAATTCTTTTCTACTCTTAATAGCCATTGTATTTGTTATTTGGTTGTTGGCACGTGCAAAAGCCCGTGGCGATGCACCGCAATGCATCGCTACCTATAAAAATTATTGTCCTGCAGCAGATTTACCAGCTTTCTTCTTGATCTCCTCACCCTGGAAGCGAATACCTTTGCCTTTATAAGGTTCCGGGCGACGAAACGACCGTATTTTGGCTGCCACCTGACCAAGAAGTTGTTTGTCAACTGATTTTAGTATGATGGAGTTGTTCTTGCCTTTTACAGCAGTAGTCTCAACCTTGATCGCTTCCGGAAGTTCTAACAGGATGTTGTGCGAATATCCCAGTGCAAGTTCCAGCAACTGACCATTTCCGGTGGCTTTGTAGCCTACCCCGACAAGCTCCTGAACGGTTGTGAAACCATCAGAAACACCCTTTACCATATTGAAAATCAACGAACGATAAAGTCCGTGCTTCGACCGGTCATCACGCTCTTCCGAATGACGTTCAACGGTTACTGTATCCGCTTCTATTTTCAAGGTAATTTTCGGATCGACTTGCTGAAGTAATTGACCCAAAGGCCCTTTCACTGTTACCAGATTTGACTCGGAGACAGAAATCTTCACGCCAGCGGGTATTGCAATCGGTAGTTTTCCTATTCTTGACATGTTTTTACTCTCCTAATTAACTGATGTGACATAATACTTCACCGCCAACATTCTGCGTGCGGGCTTCCTTGTCGGTCATTACACCGTGCGAAGTAGACAAAATCGCGATACCCAATCCATTTAAAACCCGTGGCAGATGCTCATTATCCACATACTTCCGCAAACCGGGTTTTGAAATCCGGACAAGACTGTTAATAGCCGACAGCTTGGTAACCGGATGGTATTTCAATGCAATTTTAATCGTTCCCGGACGTGGTTCGTTCTCAAATTTATAATTAAGAATATATCCTTTTTCAAAGAGAATGCGGGTAATTTCTTCCTTGATTTTTGACTTTGGAATTTCTACAACCCGATGGTTGGCCATAACGGCATTCCTGATACGTGTCAAATAATCTGCAATGGGATCCGTAACCATTTATTTAATTTTTAATTGTTTATTATTGATTGTAGATACGTCCCATGGGACGTATCTACCGAATATTAAATTTTTACCAACTGGCTTTTCTGACACCCGGGATTAATCCTTTGTTGGCCATCTCACGAAAATTGATACGCGATACGCCGAACAAACGCATATATCCTTTTGGGCGTCCCGTGAGTTTGCAACGATTGTGCAAGCGGATGGGTGAAGCGTTCTTGGGAAGTTTCTGAAGTGCGATATAGTCACCGGCATCTTTAAGCGCTTTACGCTTTTCAGAATATTGTTCAACCATTCGTTCGCGTTTGAGCTCTCTGGCTTTGATGGATTCTTTTGCCATATCTTTACTTTGTTTTAAAAGGAATTCCAAATTCTTTTAACAACGCATGCGCCTCCCGGTCATTACGTGCTGATGTAACGAAGGTAATGTCAACACCGTTAATCCGGGTTACCTTGTCGATATCAATTTCCGGAAAAATAATCTGCTCGGTAACACCTAACGTATAATTACCCCGGCCATCAAAACCTTTGTCACTGATGCCTCTGAAATCACGAACACGCGGGAGTGCAACAGAGATCAAACGATCAAGGAAATCATACATCCGCTCGCCGCGTAATGTTACACGAACACCGATGGGATTGCCTTTTCTCAATTTGAAGTTTGAAATGTCCTTCTTCGACTTGGTTGAAACTGCCTTCTGTCCGGTAATCATCGTCATTTCGTTGATGCCGTTGTCGATGAATTTCTTGTCGGTGTTGGCAATACCCAAACCCTGATTCAGACAAATCTTGTTGATCCGTGGAACCTGCATGGGGCTTTTGTAGTTGAACTGCTGTGTTAACGCAGGAACAACCTCCTTCAGGTACTTCTCTTTTAATCTTGGTGAATAATCCATTATTTTATAACCTCCCCTGATTTTTTTGAATAGCGAACCAATTTTTCAGTCTTAGGATCCAATTTCCTGCCGATCCGTGTCGGTTTACCCGATTTATCCACGATTTTCAGGTTGGAAAGATGCACAGGCGCCTCCATTTTTACGATGCCTCCCTGTGGACTTTTGGCGTTTGGTTTGGTATGCTTTGATACCATGTTAACCGATTCCACGATAGCTTTATATTTATCGGTATCGACGCGCAGAACTTTCCCCTGCTGACCTCTCGAATCACCGGCAATAACCATCACTGTGTCGCCTTTTCGTATGTTTAACTTCTTCTGCATGATGTTTTTGGTATATGCTTAAAGCACTTCAGGTGCTAAAGAAACGATTTTCATGAATTGTTTTT
>DYQT01000099.1 GCA_020719165.1 Draconibacterium orientale
CTGTAGGAGAAGGTTTATTTGAAATTATCAATGGCAAAAGCAGGTTAGTGTCAGATGATACCAGACTTAAAAACAACAGGTAGCCTCCCATCCGAACCTGCCATTGATTGGTGAAAAATGCCTTCCGGGCAATAAAGTCTATTTCCCTTATTTCCTGACGGAGCTGCTCATCGCCCGGATTTGTCAGCATCCGTTCGGTCAATACCTTCATAACCTCTGTGTTCAAGGGGTCGGTGCGTTTCAATTGCAGGTAATTCAGGATGATGAGTATGCAGAGTACCGTGGCAAAACCAGCACTGAGTAAAGCTATATTTCTTAATAATTTAATTCTCATGCACCATTTTTTTATCGTTGTTCATCTTTACCGGACAATAATCGCCGCACCTGGTACAACTGAAACATGCACCCTTGTTCGGGGTGTAATCCGTTTTGTATCGGGTTATCAAGAGGTTGGCAAGCTTGATACCAAACACAAAACCGAGAAAGCAACCAAGTATCCATCCTCCCAGGTAGAACTTTCTCAATACCAGGGCAGCATCAGTGTAAACCTGCGAAATGGGTTTCCCTGAAGTTTTATAAGCACTAACTTCAAAGGTATCCGGCTGATCCGGGGAGGTTGATGGATTCAGAAGCGATTTTGCCAGCCTTACATGTTTGTTCAAACCAGCAAGGGATTCATGCATACGCGAAACGGTCCAGCCTCCCAGCACAGTGAAAAAGGGCACCAGCAAACATATCACGATCAGTTTCCTCACAGTGGCAGATTTGCTTTGCGGATTTTTATCGGTAACAGGCATGTCGATGGCATCATAAGGACAGGAGTCTTCACAAAGCCGGCACTGGATGCAGGCTGCCGGAGTGATGGTGTAATGTTTCCACGAAAATCGACTGATCCAGTTCAGCAAAACTCCGTATGGACAGAGAAACCTGCAGTAGGGACGCGCAATAAAAACACCTGAAATCAAAAACGTACCGGCAAAGATAAACATGCCAATTGATGCATCAAACCTGAAAATTCCAACAAACGGATCGTAGCGGCATATGATGAAGTCGGTTTGGGTTGCGGCATACAGAACTGCCAAACCCAGATAAATATATGGAATAAGGCTCATAACAGTGGTTAACCGGGTGCCTAATTTCTGGGGTTTGAAAGAAATCAGATCCTGAATAGCGCCAAACGGGCAAACCCCTGCACAAAAGGTACGGCCAAAAAACAGGGTGAAGATCAGTGGCAAGATAAAAAATGCAATAGCAGTAAGCGGGATGACATAGGAACTGTCGGTAATTGCCAGCGATACATTTTGAATTGCGCCAATCGAACAGATGCAACCTTTGCGATAGAATCCGAAATAGATCATCGACAGAACAGATACCAGAAAAACCAGGTTTCTCGATCGTTTTTTTAGCACAAGCCATGAAACCAGAACCAGTGCCGCTGCAAGCACAAAAATATCCAAAAAGGCAAGCATTTCAGCACGTGCCGATGGCTGTAGTGTTTCGGGTTGTGTATAACCCGATTCAAATTCTGGTTTTGGAAACCGTTGAACACCGTAAACATTTATAACCTGAACCCCGAAAAGAATTGCCATCAAGGCGCTAATAAACAGCAACTTCACGAATCGCACCCGGATGGATGCGCGGTTTATGTGATTCCCTGCGGGTAGGGTTTTATGCTCCATTGTTAGAATTTATCTATTGTCTTCCTGTGATGGGGATTGAGTTTTTGAATTGTCCTCCGCGATTTGATGAAGAAGGTAAGGCTCATCCAACGGCACCCGGCTGAAAGCATCTGCCGGGCAATTTCGGGCAATGGAACAGTGGTTGCAATTGACACATATGTTATGTCGTACCTGCAGTTGCAGTGATCCGTTTCCAAATGAACTGCATCCTTTTACACATTTGCCGCAACCGATACAAAGCGGTTCATCAATGGTGTATTCAAAAAAAGGATCTTCGACAAACTTTCTTTTAATCGCGCTGGTTGGGCAAAGCTGATTCTCGGCTCCCGTATTCAGGGTTTTGGTTTCGGGTTTGAAATAGCCACCGCATAAATCGCAGTACCCGCACATGGCGTAAACATGTACACATTTTACTGCCGAAGGTGTTAAAACACATTCAGTGGCACAACGTCCGCACTGGATACATTTTTCCGGATCCAACTGCCATACGGTATTGCCGCTGGCGTTAGTTTTTAACGACACTGCAGCTAATCCTCCAAGCCCCAGTACAACAGAAGCCCTCACACTGTTTGAGAGAAACTTTCGCCGGTTGATTTTATGATTATTTCCCGGCACTTTCATTTACATTTTTTTTAGTGTTCAACTTTGCTTTGTTAAAACGATACTGGTCGGCTTCAGGCAACTGACAACTGTTTGACGAACTGCAATTGCCGCAGGCCTGTTTTTTTTGACAATCGGTTGATTCAATCCAACGATGAGTCATGATGCCGCTAAAAAATGCCAGGGAGGAGAATATCCCTCCCCTGATCAGATTTTGTACAAATTGCCTTCGGGTTTGCATACAATACACGATTTTTCGTTCGACGATCAGTTTATAGGTTTTATCAGCGTGAAAATTCTGATTTGGTTTTTCTCCGGATCGAGCAGGATTATCCGATCCTTTGAATCCCTGGCAAGGTCAATTCCCTGTGTTCCTTCGATAAATGCATCAGAACCAGCTACAACCCACCTGAAATTACCATTCGGGTCGTATACCTTTACCCGCTCGATGCCTTTCTCGGCGGTTACAAATGAACCGTCAGAAAGTATGACAAAATTCGATGGATTGCAGCATCCGCAAAAGCCTTCCATCATCATCGAAGCTACACCCCACGAGGAGGTCAGATCTCCGTCGGAGTTGTATTTTTCAAACCGGTGCCTCCCTGGATTTACGACCCATAGTTCTCCGTTAATACCAATATTCAGGTCAAAATAGGGACTTGGAATAACAAAGCCGGGTATCGTTCTGGCAGGGTCTTTTTCTCCGATCTTTTTCAGGATGTTTCCTTCATAATCACAATGATATACAACTTTTCTTCCTGCATCGGCAATAAAAACAGCGTTGTTTGCAACAGCAATGGAGGTGATTGTTGATTGGGAACCAAAGCTTTTCCATTTTTTTATCTGCCTTCCGTCAATTTGGTATATTTCAACATGATCCTGCATGCCGAGATATATCCGGAACTTTTCATCAACCGCGATGCAATGGGCCGTTCCTGAGATTGGAAACCTGGTAACGCGATTTCCGGACGAATCAAATACTTCGACACTGTTTTCACCGCAAACATATATACGGTCTGCTCGATCAATGGCAATGCCGTGTGCCACCTTAAGCCCCGTATTGAAATGTTGAGCCTCGGCGTACATAATGAGCGTAGTGTCGCCTGTTTTAAACGATTTCAGATCATAAGCGTAAGGATTTGAGTTGCCATCAGGGTTGTTGAAAAACAAATCCCAGAGCATAAATGCCATTACGGCAAGCAAAAGCGCAAGGGCCAATACAATGGTTAATTTTTTTCTCATACTAATGCGCTTTAATATCCATACACAACATTTGTTTCGAATCACGCATCAGAAGAAACCCTCCGGATATGGCAAAAGGGCCCCAGGAGTCCTGTCCATCCATGATCCGGGCCTTGTCGAGTAATGTAAAACGTAAGGGGGAAACGGTGGCTATCGTCATCTCGCCATCATCGTTCAGAATAAAAAATTTCCCATCTGCTAAAATGTAAGGGCCTAATCCATACCGGTTGGTCTTCCCGCTGCTCATGACAACATTTTTACAATCAGTACTTTTGTAGCAAACAAATTGGTTTCGCAAACTTCCGGCATCCTTGGGCTGTATGCCATAGATGAATCCATTGTAAACAACAGGTGTTTGCTGTTCTGATGCAAGTCCCTCCTGAGGTTTGTATTTTTGCAGAAGCTTTACCGAGTATTTCCCATTTGAGGCAATCACCTCTATTAATGCTGATCCGGCTCCATACCCCGCAGTAAGAAAAATCCTGCCGTTATCTAATACAACCGGAGATGGTGCAGCAACAGCGGGCGAAAAATCTGTTGTTTCCCATAAAACTTTGCCCTTGTCGGGCCCCGAAGCAGCAATACCGCAAACGCCTCCGATCGCAAAATAGACATACATTTTTTGTCCGCCGACGCTCATCGGCATAATCGATGAATGTGACATTTTCCATCCTTTTGGGTTGGGGGTCTCCCAAATTTTCAGGCCGGTATTGCAATCAATGGCCACCATAAGGGCTTTGCCTCCTGGCGCAACAATTGCCGTATCATCATCGAGCAGCGGGCATTGTCCGGTGTACCAAAACGGAATTTCAGTATCATACTCTTTAACCAGATCCAATCCCCAGATAAAATTGCCGTTTTCACGGTTTACGCACATTACCTGGCATTTCGGCCCAATGGTCACAACAAATTTTGCACTCACCGCCGGTACCGTTCTTGATAATCCATGGTTGCGTTTCAGATGCACCTGATATCCCCGGCGCCATAGTTCTGTGCCAGTTGATAACATAAAACAGCGGAGTTGATCTGATTTCCCGGCTTCATCGTAATCGAGCACATATACTTTTCCATCAAAAATAACAGGAGCGGCATGACCTTCGCCAAGACTCTTTTTCCATAGTATCCGCGGACCATTTTTATCCCATTTGTCAATCAGCGGGATTGTCTCTTTGCTGATGTTGTCATAATCAGCCCCTCTGAAACGTGTCCATCTGGTTCCCGGCACGTCTGGCGATGACTGTAAGAACTTAAATTCCGACCCGATAACAACTGGTTTCCGGGCAACAGCCACCCCTTTATCTCTGTTATCCATTCCGGGCAGCGAAACGGTAAGACTCCTAACCGGATCATGCAGCATCCACCACATCAGCGTCGCGGTTGCTAAAATACCAAATGTCCAAAGAGAATATCCTGTTATACACTTCTTAACCATATGTCTGCCAGACCGCCCGTTGCGCGTCCTCCTATTTTTTCCGGATATCGTACGCCATCAGCGCATTACCGTGTCTTACATACAGCACCCCATCGCGGATCACAGGATGCGAAAAATGTTCTTTACTACCTGCCGAAATTTTAAAGGAACCTGTTTGCTCCAATTTTCCCGGGCCGGGTTTTATCAGTTTAACTTCTCCTTTTTGATTGTAATAATAGAGCATGTTGTCGGATAATATGATGTTGCCTGTTCCGCATTTCAGCGAATCGGTAACCATCCCGGTAGCGGCATCAATGCATTTCAGTTGTTTCTTCTCCGACACACATGAATAGAGGTTGTTCTCTTTTTTTACAAACCCGCCCATGTAGTTGTCGATTGTTTTATTGCGCCACACCTGCCTGATTACCTTACCATCTGCAGATAATTCAAGTTTTACAGCGCCATTCCCGTCGCCCGCAAAATAGTAGATGAAGCCGTTTTCATAATAAACAGTGTTGCTGTGGGTGTCGCCATTTCCAGGTTTCCGTTCAGCCACCGGAATGTTGTCCTGTGCATGTGACCAAAGCAGCTCTCCCGTTGCCGCATCAATGCCCAGCAGTGAATATGCCGTAAATGTGACCAGCACATTGCGGTTGAATAACCTGATCAGATAAGGGGAGTTATATCCCGGGATTTCACCCTGACCTTTGCAAATCCATATGATATTTCCTGTGAACCGGTTCATTGCCACCACGTTGGTGTCTTTCCCTCCCGGTATCAGAAAAACTTTGTCGCCGTCAATCAGGGATGATTCAGCATGACCAAACAGGGTAAACCGGCCATGTAAATCTTTCACCATGTCAACCTCCCACTTTTTTGTACCTGTGCCTGTCTCAAAGCACGCCAGATTACCCAAACCTGAGCATACGTAAATCAGGTCTCCTAAAACGGTGGGAGCACAGCGCGAACCCTGATAATTCACAACCCACTCTTTTCCGTAATCCGATTTCCACAATAGCTTGCCCTGAGGGGTAAATGCAAAAAGATACCCTGTCGTATCGATTTCTCCGGTAACATAAAGCCTGTCGGCCGTGAGCGTTGGAGAGCCGTATCCGTTGCCGACATTTTCGGTTTTCCACAAGAGTGTCGGTCCTTCGGGAGGCCACGATTTCAAAAGATTATTCTCAGCGTAAAAACCATCTCTGGCAATCCCCCGCCATTGGTCAATGTTTTGAGTGTAACCGTAAAAGAAAAGCACACATAGTGCGGGGATAAGGAAAAGTTTTTTTTTCATGGCAACATATTTTAATGATGGAAACAACCGGCAATCAACCGGCATATTAAAACCCTAGTTTTTTTTAACATCATAAGCGAGCAGGGCATCACCTCGTCTGACATACAAAATTCCGTTATGAATGGTTGGATGTGACCAGCACGGCCCTTTGCCATAAGGGATTTTAAAACTGCCGGTGAGGTCGAATTTGGCAGGATCCGGTTTCAGCAAGCCGACATTCCCATTCTTTTCCTCAAAAAGATACAACATCCCATCACAAGAGATCACCGATCCTTTGGTCTGCCATTTCTGCTCATATTGGGTTTTCCCGGTTTTCCAGTCGATGCAGCACCAGTTTCCACGACTGTTGTCAATCCAGTTTGAACCGAAGATGTACCCTTCGTGAAGAACAACGCCTCCATGATGGCAATCGAGGGTAGTGTCGGTCCAAACAAGATTAATTGCAGAACCATCATCAGACAACCTGAACATTGCGCCAACATGGTTGTAGCCGCCCGTTATGTATAAATATCCATCTTTGTAAAGTGGGGTGATGGTATTGGTTTTCGGAGCACCTGGCCATACTTTCAAACTTTCTTCAGGCTTAAGCGAGGCATAATCATATTTCCAGATGATATTCCCATCTTTCGGATTCACCCCGATCAGGTAGTTGGCCATCATGGTGACAATGATACTTTTATCCCCATGAGTAATCATCCGTGGCGAAACATAGGCGCTGGTGTCGTGCAAACTTTCAGATTTCCAGGCAGTCTCTCCATTGCTTTTGTGTATGGCTGCCATGGATGTTTCATTACCTGCCGGAGTATAGATAACATAGTCGTTTGTCAGCAGCAGCGACTCACAAACGCCCCAGTCACCATAAACCGCGCCGAATCTTCCGGCAGCATTAAAACTCCATTTTACTTTTCCATCAAGAGCATTGATACAGCACATGGTTCCAAGGCCACTTAAAACATATACATTCCCATTCTCTACAGTAGGGGTGCACCTTGTATCAGGGAACGAACTGTTCCATGATGGGCCGAACGGAACTTGCCAGAGAATTTCCCCGTTCAACGAAAGTGCGGTCAGGTAATCGGTTGAATCCTTCATTCCTGTAACATAAATAACTTTCCCATCGGTAACCGCCGAGGAATAGCCTTTCCCGATTCCATTGCTTGACCATAAAAGCGGTGGACCACCATCCGGCCATTCTGTCAGTAACCCTGTTCCCGGATATACTCCATCCCTTTGTGGGCCGCGCCATTGGGGAATTTTCTGTGAAAAAGCAGATATTGCCAGGATGAATAAAGCACTGAATGTAAGTATTCTGTTCAACATAATTACCTTGCTTTGAGATCATAAACCATCAATGAAGTTCCATGTCGCACAAAAAGCCGATCATGCCCGATCACCAGATGCGCCCAATGCTGATCGGTACCGTACGGCACCTTGAACGAGCTGATCTTTTTAAATGAGTTGGCGAGGGGTTCGGCAAGCACTATTTCGCCATTGTCGCCATAAAGGTAAAGCATGCCATCTGAAAAGATGATATTACCCCTGCCGGTTATTTTTTCCGAGTACATGGGTGTTCCCGTTTTCCAGTCGAGGCAATACCAGGCTTTGCCCGAATCATCCGAACCGTAAATCTTCTCATTCACAAGCACAAATCCACCCATTCTATTGTCAATGCTGGTATTTCGCCAAATTTCCTCTACCGAAGAGCCATTGTCGGCAACCTTCAGCATCACGCCTCCTTTACCATAACCCGACACACAATAGAGATAACCCTTGTGAAAAAGAGGGGTGTTGGCATGAACCGAATATTTATTTGGCTGATCTTGGCTCCATAACAGGGCACCATTTTCAACGTCAATCCCCAGAATCGAGCTGGCCGTGTGGGTTACAAGAATGCTTTTTTTTGCCAGTTTGATCAGTGCTGGCGATCCGTATGCGCTAATCTCTCCTTTCCCGCTGCATTTCCATATGAGTTTCCCTGTGTTGGCATCAAGGGCAATCACATTGGCCTGGGCTCCTCCAACTGTACAAAAAAGCCTATTCCCCTCAATGAGTAAATTTTCAGTTACCCCCCACTTAATATTGGGCCCCTGGTAATCCTTCAGCACATCAACACTCCATATAAAGTCTCCATTCGCGGCATTCCGGCAAACCAACTTTCCCAATCCGCTGAGCTGATATATTTTTCCATTATGCACAAGCGGCGTACTCCTGACACCCGGATAACTTTCCGTCCACTCCTCGCCATAGGGAACTTTCCAAAGTAATTTCCCATTTAGGTCAAAACAATACATGTATCCAATCCCGTCAATTACTCCAGCCGTAAAAACCCTGTCGTTGGTAACAGCGGCAGAAGCATGTCCCTCGCCCAATCCGCCAAAATGCCATAAAAGGGCAGGACCGGCTTCCGGCCAACTCTTGAGCAATCCTTTTGCCGGGTAAATTCCATCACGGGATGGGCCACGCCACTGCGCCGTTTCCTGGGATAAAACGGAAAAAATTGAAAAGCTGGCCAACCAGAATAGCAGAAGTTTTTTTTTCATTTTTTTCTTTTATGAGTTTTTATAAGCCGGAGCTGAGAGTAAACTGAAATACTAGACATTAGAAAAGACTTAAATCCAGTCATCAAAAATAGTACAATTTATTTGATCATTTATTCCATTTCGTTAATTCATTACTCCGTCAAATTTAACCTGTATACTTTTCATATTAACTCACATGAGTTGTTCATAACTATCGTAATCCCGCCCCGGATTAAATTAAAATGATGTGTACCTTAGATGCATAAATACAAAATCAGTTTACGCTCAAATCAAATGATTCATTGAAACGATAACGTGATGAAAGACTTCAGAAAATATTACAACATCCCTGCCACCCCCGAAGAGGTTTTCATGGCCCTTACAAATCCGGTAACAATTCAGCTATGGACTGGCGAGAATGCTGAGATGTCAACAGAAATGGGATCTGAATTTTCCCTTTGGGATGGCAGCATTTCCGGCAGAAATATTGAGTTTGAGGCCGGAAAAAAAATAGTTCAGGAGTGGTATTTTGGAGATCAGCCCGAAGAATCAATCGTAACCATCCTGTTGCATTCTAAAGGATCAGGTACCTCTGTTGAATTAATTCATACCAACATACCCGACGAAGATTATCAGGATATTGTTGAAGGCTGGAACATGAGTTATTTCGGCGCACTCCGCGAGTTTTACACGGAATAAAAACAAACCCTCCCGGGTTTATCACCAGAGAGGGTTTTCAAGCGGGAAATATATTGGATTAAAGCGTTTCTTCAAATTCGGCATACCGCGGAGTTGCAGGAGCCAGGTTATGAATTGATACTGAATTTTTCATGTCCGATTCATCTTCAAAGTCAGCCTCTTTCGGAGTAACCGGCGCCAGTTTGAAAAAGTTGAATTCTGTCGCGGGTGCACCATCACTAAAATCTGCAACTATCGGTGTTACCGGGGTTAAGTTGGAGATTATAATAGTGTTAAGGTTGCTCTTTGCTTCATTTGATGTGCCTTTAACTTCATTGCTATTTGCGAAAGAAGCCATTGTGTTGATTTGTAACCCAAGAAATCCGGCAAGTATCAGGATGGTTTTTGGGTTTAACAGATTGATAGTTTTCATTGTTTTAATTTTTATTCTTTTAATTTAGTGCCCATGAGACGTTGCATTAAATTGAATGTTACAAAACATGGGGTGATCATGAATATTTAATAAATGGTTGATAATTAATTTTATATGGTGCAAAAGTACCAGCTTATCTGGATTTAATAAGAATAAAGTCGATGAAGTGAGGTTTAAACCCGACAAACAGCGGAATTTTGTCGATAAGAATGCAAGGTAATGATAATCAGTGGGATGGTGTAAGAATAATGCCTGGAAGACCTTAGGATCAAGGCTTTTTTAACTTCACGGTCATCGCAAATAATTACCGCATTGAAATCAACCCCTGCTTTGCACCCAATATTTGCCTTGCTTCCATTGCCTGCATTGTTTGCCTTGCTTGCATTGCCCCTAAAGGTTTTCCTGAAAAAACTGCGCCATCTTCTGATTCAGGTGAACCCGGTCTTTTCCGCGAACATTGTGCTCATGGCCGGGATAGATGAAAAAATCAACCTGTTTGCCTTCATCCACACACTTTTTTAGGAAAGAAAGGGAATTTTGCATAACAACAGTACCGTCCTGGTCATCATGAATGATCAGCAGTTTCCCTTTAAGATCCTTCACATAGTTAAGCAGACAGGCATTTTTATATCCTTCCGGATTCTTTTTTGGCGTGTCCATGTAGCGTTCGCCATACATCACTTCATAATATTGCCAGTCAATAACAGGTCCGCCACATGAGGCAACTTTAAAAGTGCCGGGATATTTGAGAAACATCGACACGGTCATGAACCCGCCATAGCTCCAACCATTGAGTCCGATTCTGGCAGAATCAACGTACGGCAGCGATTTTAGGTATTTCACACCGATCATCTGGTCGGAAACCTCTTTAATTCCCAGGTTGCGGAATATGGCTTGTTCGAAGTCGCGCCCGCGGTTAGCCGTTCCCCGGTTGTCGAGCGTGAAAACCACATAACCCAGATCGGCCAGATAGTTCAGAAAAAGCCCGGCGCCATTCAGCCAGGAGTTCGTGATCAGTTGCGAATGAGGCCCGCCATAAACATAGATGATTACGGGATATTTTTTATTGCGGTCAAAATTGACAGGTTTGACCAGGCGGCAGTAAAGATCGGTATTGTCTTCGTTTTTTAAAGTGAAAACCGATGTTTCGCCAAGATTATAATCTTTGAGGGGATTGTTATTGGGCAGGAGTGTTTGCAATGAATTTCCTTTACTATCTAAGAGATCAATTTGCCGGGAAATAGTGGTGTTGGCATAATTGTCGAGGATATATTGCCCATTCTCTGCAATTTTGGCAAAATGGGTTCCGGGAGTGCCTGTAATTTCAGATATACTGCCCGTTGTCAGGTCCACCAGATACAACTGCCGGTCGAGCGGATTATTTTTGTTGCCATAAAAATAGGCCTTTGTTCCCGATTCATCAAATGTCGCAAATTCGGTTACCTCCCATGGTCCTTTGGTTAACTGTCTGATCAGATTTCCTTCTGCATCGTATAGATACAAGTGGTTGTATCCGTCGCGCCGGCTTTCCCAAATAAATTTGCCCGACTTGCCTTCCATAAACTTTGGACCCTGCTGGGGCTCAACATAGGTGTCGTTTTGCTCCTCGAAGAGGGTTTTGATGAAAGCACCTGTGGTCGCGTCGTATTTATTCAATTGCATAAAATTCTGATCGCGGTTCAGTGTCGCAATGAAAATAAACTGCCCGTCGGGGCTCCAGGTGATGTTGGTCAGGTACTCGATACGCAATGCCGAATCGGTGCCAGGCGGGGAGTCGGTTTGAAGGTATATCGTTTTAGCATTTCTGAGTGAGTACACGCCGACAGTCACTTTA
>DYQT01000346.1 GCA_020719165.1 Draconibacterium orientale
GATGAAGAAACAAAAACCGAATGTGATGTTTTATTGATGGAAGTAATAAAACACTGGGATGTATTAAAAAATACAAGTATTGCCGGTTTTCGTGAAGCTTTTTTGCAACGAAATGGAAAACTTTCGAAGGTGGACAACGGTTGGCAATTACTGGTTGAACAAAAAACAATTGACATACTATTGAATCAACTTCCATGGGGAATTGGTTTAATAAAACTGCCATGGATGAATGAAATGCTGTATGTGGAATGGACTTAGTTACTAATTCCCTGAATTAATTTATTTCAAAAATGCAAACTCTTGCAACACCTGAAAAAAGCAAAAGTGCCTCAACTGCTGCTACACAAAAAAATCAGCAGCAACCTTTCTTCACGCCTGTACAAATCCAGCCTAAGCTAAATATTGGTGCCGCTGATGATCCTTCAGAAAGGGAAGCAGAAGCAATTGCCGGTAAAGTGATGCGGATGCCGGTTTCGCAAAATGGGAATACATTTTTTAAATCATCGGATATAACAAGTATTCAACGTAAAAGCAAACGTTCCGAAGAGGAAGAAAAATTGCAACGTAAATCAGGAAACGGTGAATCTGTCACAACTGCGCCTGCTATTGTACATGAGGTATTAAATTCCGGTAACGGCAGACCTCTTGATCATTCCACCCGTTCTTTCATGGAAACCAGGTTAAATTCCGATTTCAGCCAGGTAAAAATTCATGATAACAGCCTTGCTGCAAAAAGTGCTGATTCGATAAATGCATTAGCCTATACTTCCGGTAACAATGTTGTTTTTAACTCAGGTCAATATAAAACAAATACGGATTCAGGAAAAAGATTGCTGGCACACGAGTTGGTTCATACCATGCAGCAAGGTGGGGTTCGGAGAAAAGCGGGCGTTATCCAACGATCCTGGTTGGGTGATGCCTGGGATTCAGTTAAAGATACTGCAAGTGATATTGGTCATGGTATAGCCGATGCGGCAAGTGCAGTCGGGCAAGGCATAGCGAATGTTGCCGGAACGGTTGCTCATGGCGTTTCCACTGCTGCCAGTGCTGTGGCTGGAGGCGTAAGAAGTGTTGTAAGTACAGTTTCAGCTGGAGTGAGTTCCGCATGGAATGCAGCAACGACCTGGCTTGGCGGTGCTGCTACTTCGGTTTGGTCGGGCATACAATCGCTCGGAAACACTGCCTTGTCATGGCTGAGCAGTGCAGGCAGCCATGTTTGGTCCGCCATCAGATGGTTCGGGAATATTGCGTTTGATGTTATTAAGGAGATTGGTACTTTTTTATGGGAAAAGTTATCGTTATTGGGTACAAACGTATGGTCTTTCGTCAGCAACCTGCCTAAACGATTATGGGGTCTGGTGGTTCATGGCTGGGAAGGAATCACAGGAGCGCTAAGCTGGGCCTGGTCAGGATTGAGTGGTGCAGCCAGTCATCTCTGGAATGGAATATCAGGCGTATTCAGCTGGCTTGGGCGCGGCTTGGCCGGGGCATTAGACTGGATAACAACAGGAGTATCCAATGGATTCGACTGGGCAATTGATTTCATTCAGCATCCAAGCCTCGAAAAATTGTGGCATGCATTTACAGGAAGCCTGAGTTGGGCATGGTCGGGACTGAAAGGATTTGCCAAATGGGGTTGGGATGGTGTAGTTGGAGCTGCCATGTGGGTATGGAAAGGGATAAAAGGATTTGGTAGCTGGATTTGGGATGGATTAGTGAGAGGATTGGAATGGGCCGGAAGATTGATTTTATACCTGTTGGATTTAATAGGATTCTTTGAACTTTTACAATTGACATGGGGTTTAATTTTCAGAATGCGCAAACTTAAGAAACCTGAAATGGATGCTTCACTCGAAGTGCATCCTGCTGGCATGATCCCATATTCACTGATTTGGGTTGATGAAAATTCAGTAATAACATGGGTCAACGGTGGCAGGGCAGTTACAACTGCACATGTATTGCATTTTGCCAAAGGCGGTGAACCTTTGCATACTGTTGTGCATGAACTTACTCATGTAGCTCAATATGAAAAAACAGGCTCAGCATATATGGCAGAAGCCATTCATGCACAGGCATTTGGTGCCGGTTACAATTATGGCAACCTGCCAACACAGCAGGCAACAGGTAAGCACTTTAAAGATTTTAACCGTGAGCAACAGGCACAAATATGCGAAGATTATTATTTAACCCTTCATGGATCCGGGCCTACACCCCAGGCAGATTTATTGCCATATATTAACGAAATGCAAATAGGAAAGATTTAAAAGTTCAGTTTTGCCGCAATTGGTAATAAGTAAATCTTACAAAATAACTTCCTCAATAGCATTTTCATTTTAGTTTTAATTCTTTCAACTTTTGTTTGATCAAATTTGAGCAAAAATCAAGACTGAATATAATTGTTGTGTTTTTCTAAC
>DYQT01000347.1 GCA_020719165.1 Draconibacterium orientale
TTTTCGGAACTCCCGAAGGAGTTTTCTGCCGGTTATTCAACCAGCGTGAAGGCAGTGTTACCGATGATAGTTTTGATCTGAAACTTATCTATCCTGATCTGAATGTGACCTTAAAAGCGAGTGTGTTTGTTAAAGAACCCGGACCTCGATTCCAGGTTCATGGCACACAAGGTTCCTTTGTGAAATATGGCCTGGACAGCCAGGAAGCCCAGCTAAAGCTAAACACAAAACCAGGAACCAAAGGGTTTGGAATTGAACCGGCCAGCCAGCGTGGTATTTTGAATACAGGGCTTTTAGGAAAAGAATTTCGTGGGAGGTATAAAACATTTCCGGGCAATTACATGGAGTTTTTCAACAATGTGTATTCTGTAATTGCTAATGACTCCGAAATGGTTATTAAACCTGAAGATGCTATGCTGAACATTAAAATAATTGAGGCTGCCCGTAAAAGTGATCAGGAGAAAAAGATTATACAATTAGAGTAATCAGTTACGGGAATTGCATCAAATTATCTTATCTTTAGCCAACGAATCAATCAGCAGGAAATAATTTCGAACAAAAAATTTAAAAATCACAATTATGGCAACACGACGCGATTTTATTAAAAACATCACCCTGGTTTCAGGCATATTGGCAGCATCATCGCTTCAAGCCGAAAGTGAAGCCGCCAAAGGCAGGAAGATGAAAATCGGGCTTCAGCTTTGGACAATCAGGGATGTGATTAATTCGGACCTTACCGGAACACTTGCCGCTTTGAGCAAATTCGGGTATAACAGCCTGGAACCTTATGGATTTGATGGAAGTTTCTATAAATATTCTGCAAAAGAATTCCGAAAAATATGCAACGACCTGGGCATGGATATTACCAGTACCCACACCGGAATCAGCGTTGCAAATGCTGCCGAATATGCCGGAAAAGGTGCTGAAGCCGGACTCGAATACCTGATTTTACCTTCGTTCAGCGGCAGGCCTGATAAAACAATTGATGACTATAAGATTGTAGCCCGGGAGATGAATCAGATCGGAGAAATTACTAAACAATCCGGAATAAAGTTCGCATATCATAACCATAATCATGAATTCAAACCTATTGATGGCAAGCTGCCATATGACATTCTCCTGGCAGAGACCGATCCGGCTCTTGTTTCATTCGAAATGGATATTTTCTGGGTGGTAAAAGGCGGACAGGATCCGGTTCAATACTTTAAAAATCATCCGGGACGATTCCAGACCTGGCATATTAAAGATATGGGAAATGATGGTGAAAGTTGTATTGTTGGCAACGGTAAAATTAACTTTAAAGACCTGTTGAAACATTCAAAAAAAGCGGGTTTAAAGCGATTTTTTGTAGAGCAGGAACAATATGCTGAAGGAAGCCCTATTTATTGTGCTGAACAAAGCTGTAAATACATTCAAAAACATTTACTATAAATTCCATTTAAAAAAAATCAAAACTATGGAAGAAAACAAAACCAATGGAATCGACCGCCGTTCGTTTATTCGTAATACAGCAACGGCTGCTGCAGGATTTATCATTCTGCCAAGTCATGTAATTGGAGGTCTGGGCCACCGTATGCCCAGCGATAAGTTAAACATTGTCGGCGTTGGCGTTGGCGGACGTGGCGGCGGAGTAATCCGTGCTGTAAGCAGCGAAAATATCCTTGCTCTATGCGATGTGGACTGGAAATATGCTGCCGGCATTTTCAAGGATTATCCTGATGCCAAAAAGTATTACGACTGGCGCATCATGTTCGACGAACTGAAGGATTCCATTGATGCAGTTGTAGTCGGAACTCCCGATCATAATCATGCCATCATCAGTATCAACGCCATGAAACTTGGCAAGCATGTGTATTGCGAAAAACCGCTTACACACTCCGTTTGGGAATCGCGCCAGATGACTGAAATTGCAAAGCAATATAAAGTTGCCACACAAATGGGTAACCAGGGCAACTCAGGCGAAGGAATCCGCCAGGTTTGCGAATGGGTTTGGGATGGTGCCATAGGTGAAGTACGCGAAGCACATGCCTGGACCAACCGCCCGATATGGCCGCAAGGTCTTGAGCGCCCGAAAGAAGTGGTTGCCGTTCCTGACACACTGAAATGGGATCTTTTCCTGGGAACAGCAAAGGAACGTCCTTACAACCCGATTTATACGCCCTGGAACTGGCGTGGCTGGTGGGATTTCGGCACAGGCGCTTTGGGCGATATGGCTTGTCATATTATGGACCCAATCTTTATGTCGCTTAAGTTAAAATATCCTGTTAAAGTACAGGGAAGTTCTTCGCAATTCAATACTGAGTCGCCTCCTTTAGCCGAAACTGCAACGTTCAAATTTCCAAAGAGGGAAAAGTTCCAGAAAGTAAAAATGCCGGAAGTAAAAGTAACCTGGTGGGATGGTGGTTTAC
>DYQT01000348.1 GCA_020719165.1 Draconibacterium orientale
ACCCCGTATATCAGCAGGAATCCCAGAATAGAATGAGGGAGTGTCCCTAATTTTCCGCATGGTACCCCCTTTTTTGATGACAATATTCAACAATGTCAATAGTCATCACTATAGTCATGCTCAAGATTTTACGCAATGGCGTATGGGATCCCAGGCGAAACGAGCATGTCTCCCTGATTTTTTCGCCTTCATCGCCAGAGAGGGCTTTTCGGCATGTTATCATCACGTTTTGAATGATTTCCTCCTACCCATACGCCGCATAGGAACGCAGTGTAGGATGCAGCACATATACTGCCCTGTGAAATCAGCTATCCGATTTACTCTGAACTGGACGCAACGCATCCAGGATGAGTTCCCATGCGGCGCATGGGAACCAGAAGCACGAAAATGTTCAAGTGATTTTGAATAGCTCTCAGCACCTTACCTCTCTGCCAAGGCAACCCGATCCAGGATACGAATCTTTTTGCCATCCACCTCAATCAACCCTTCCTCACTCATCCTGGCAAAGATACGCGAAAGGGTCTCAGGAATAGTACCCAACAGACTTGCCAGTTGCCCCTTAGATATCTCCAGTTCGACGCTTTCTTCGCTCCCTTGCTCCTCCAAGAGATACAAGAGACTCGGCGAGCCTTGCCGGCACTTCCTTTAAGGATAAGCTCTCGATCTGATCGACAAAACGACGCAGACGCAAGGAAAGGACAGCCAACATATTCAAGGCTATAGATGGGTGGGCATGAACCAGGGCAACAAATTGCTCGCGGGAGAAAAAATCAGGCTGCTCTTGATCAAGGCTTCGGCATTTGCCGGAAAAGGCTTGCCATGAAAGACCGGCACTTCACCAAAAGGCTCACCCGGCCCGAAGATGTGAAGGATATGTTCTTTACCGGCAAAGGACATCTTGAAAATCTTCACCTTCCCCTCGGCAACCATATAAAAGCCATTACCAGGATCTCCTTCAAGAAATATCGTCTCTCCCTTCCCGAATTTCTTTACAACTCCGATCTTCACAACCGCCTCAAGCTGTTCTTCCGGCAGACCACCAAACAAGACGCTGGCGCTTATCAATTCGCATTTTTTCATTTGTTTCATGTTCTTGATTTTCTCAGCGTTCGGCTCTGTTTGCCGAAAAAATTGCATCTCACTGTAGCCGAATTGGATCCACAATGCAAAAAGATGATTTCATGGTCATGTGCTGGTCGGAGCATCGTTACATAATGGAAAATTGTCGTTTTGGTGGAAAAGTTGGTATGAAATAGTTTTCTTTTGGAAATTGTTTTTGTTAAATGTTTTAATATATTTCAGTTGCTAAATTTAGCCTCTTAAAGAAGAAATTGTTGAGTTGTTATCTTAACACAATGATTGTATTGATTTTTATGAGCAACTCTATTGATGGCGTAATTTTTGCAAGATCAAGCTTGAATAACTGCGATATCGTTTACGAAAAATATTAATTCAGTCTATGGACGGGGTTATGCGAACCAAAAATCAACAGAAAGGCTTCACATTGATAGAGCTAGTGATTGTAGTTGCCATCATTAGCATCCTTGCAGTTTCGGGCGTTCGCGTAGCTGACGAAATGCATCTCAGTAGTGCGGCTCGTCGCTTATATGGTGTCATCATGCAAGGGAAAGGAGAAGCGGTCAAAAGAAACGCTTTTTGTACGTTGGTATTCAATCAGGTTGTCGGCCCAGATACATTTCGCTATGTTCTTTTTGAGGATCAGAATCGAAACTCCGAGTACGATGCCCTGCCTGCTCCTGGCGAACCTATTATTGCCAGGCAACAGCAGTGGGAAAAAAATATCGTAATAAATACCCAGCAGGGCGGGGGGACTGGTTTTACCATTCCCGATAATGATGACAATCTACCCTCTATTTCTTTTAAGCCAAATTCAATACCAACTGCCAATGGTGGTGGCATAGCCAATGGCACCATCTTTCTTGCCGATTCGAAATTTCCCGATCTCGATGATCGGACGACCTGCATTATAATTAATCGATCCGGCAATGTCCGTGTCACTTATTACAATACGGTTTTAAATCAATGTCAATAGCTGGTGATTTATGAAAAATATTCCTTTGTATTCTTCACCATCAAAATATTTTAACAACAAGGGATTCACCCTCGTTGAAATGATGGTAGTGGTCGCCATCTCCATGATAGTCCTCGGGGGAATTGTTTTGATGTATGTGAAATCCCGGGGTGCCATTACAGCTCAGGAGCAGGTAGTGGAAATGCAACAGAGCATTCGTGCAGCCCTTGACATTATGGAGAATGAGGTCCGAATGGCCGGATATGACCCGCGAGGCACAGCGGGTGCCGGATTTATTCCCCCGGCAGCACTGCCGGCGACCAATACCTACGCAAACAGCCTGAATTTCACCATGGTGGCTGATACGGAT
>DYQT01000012.1 GCA_020719165.1 Draconibacterium orientale
CCGGGGGCAGGAAACTGGGATTCTCTTGGGATGGAAGGCAACCGGCACTGTTTTGATAAACCTGAAATTTTATCAACAGAATATGCGTGCCAATGCATCCTCCGAACAAAATCAGATAATCCATAAATTGTGCGATTTCACGACCAGAAATTACCGGCTTGGAATTGAATGGCTTCCATATGGTGCTTTGTTGATGAAAACCCGGATCGAGGTGAAGGAGTCGGGGGAATCATCTGCTCAACCTTCTTTTGGATACCTTGTTTACCAGGAGGCACAAATCAAATTATCGAAAACTCTGGAGAGCCTCACCATACGCTATGCACTGTTTGATATTCCGCAATACGCTTCACGCATCTATGTGTATGAACCAGAGGTGCTTTACGGATATTCTGTACCTGCATATCAGGGACGCGGAATGCGGGTTTGTATGGTAGCGAAATTCAGAATGACAAGAAAAGCTGACCTTTGGGTACGGGGAGGGTTAACACGGTATTCTGACCGTACGGAGGTAGGCACCGGGCTTGATCTGACGCAGGGGAATGTTCGTGGTGAGGTAACCGCACAACTGCTGGTAAAATTATAAACACAATGGGATCAATCCACACAATGCCCACAAACTAAAAAAGAAAAAGGAGGCTGATTTCGCCTCCTTCCCTTTCATACCTTAACCGATATTGATTATTTTTTGTGCGGGTTTCCCATTTTTCGCAATCCTTCCATGCCATGAATATTCATATTTTTTGACAATTTGGAAATTGTTGACAAATCAATATTCCCGGTCAGACTGAGTACCGCAACTTCGGATTTATTCTTCATAAGCATGACCATTTCGCTTATTTTTCCTGATGCGTCCTGTTTGGTCATGAATTTAATGTTCTCCCTGCCCTCATTAATGGTCATCAACTCCTTGTAAATGTTGGCTGGGAAAGCGCCGGCAAATTCATTGTAAACTGCAACTGCTTTCACAATTTTCGTAGAGTCAAACCCGAAGGTAAGAACCTTCAAACCTGTAAGCTGCTCCATCATTTTTTTTATTTCAATCATATTGGTGTCCTTTGTCTCACCCTGCCCCATTTGCATCAGCATCTGGAACATCTCTTTGGATATATTCACGGTGGTAAAACCATCCTGACTGACATATTTATCGAACACCTTGTCGATAGGGCTCTGGGCATTCGTGAGGAACGGGGTCATCAGGAATACCATGCATACTAAACTTAACATTACTTTTTTCATGGTTATTTTGATTTTATGGACTGATTTATAATTTCGTCCGGATTAATAATTAGGGTTTCAACTTGATAAAATTTATTAAAGAGTTGCATGTTTTTCATGGCTTTATCGACGGTGCCCAACCGTTCAACCTGTTTCAAACCAAAATTCAGATTTCCGGAAACCAACAAGAGTGCTTCACTTGCATTGGCATAGGCAAGGTTGGTATCCGTCAGTTTGGTCTGTGAATATTTTTCTTTGAAAACATCATTCCGAAATGTAAAAAAGAGACCGATAAGCAACAGGAACCCGGCAGCAATGGAGGTTATGAACGCTAATCGGTTCTTGGTTGAATACAAGCGAAAAACCGGTATCACCTTCTCGTCTCCAGTTAGTTTCGCCACAACTTTCTGTTCAAAGTTTGGTTCGGGCATATCAATCATCTGCTCCTGAGCAAGATAAGTGAATAGTGGTTTGTAATCCCTAAGGTGTAGCGGGATATCGTTCCCCTGGAAATAATCCCTAAGGGTTTTTTCCTCGCGGATGCTTGTATTTCCTTCGAAGTACTTTTCAAGCAATATTTCAATTCCGTTGGTAGTCATATACTTTTGTGTTAATCAACAATTCTCTGATCCGTTTTCTGGCTCGTGACAAGGCCACCCGGATTGCGTTTTCATTCATCTCAACAACTTCTGCAATATCATTAAATTCATACCCTTCAATATCCCTCAGATGCATGATCATCTGTTGCTGCTCGGGGAGCAGTTTAATTGCCTGATGGAGGCGATAAACCAGGTCGGAATGATCAACTTTTTCTTCATCGGGCATATTCTCAATAAATTGGCGATGATTCTCTATGTTTTCCACCGGAAATCGCCGGGCCTTGATCTTATCCAGACACAAATTTTTCGTAGTAATCATAGCCAGCGCTTCAACACTGCGGTATTCGTCAAGTTTTTCACGTCTGTTCCAGAGCCGGATGAAAGCTTCCTGAACTACATCTTCCGCCTCCTCAGTGTGGTCAAGCATGCGCCTGGCAAAACGGAAAAGCTTGTTTTTCAATGGATAAACGCTATTCTGAAATTCCTGAAGATTCATATGGACATGGAGACGAAGCTCAATTAAAAATATTACAATAAAATCAGAAAATATGGAAAATACTGTATTTGATCATGATGACTTGCATAATATGCAAATTTGACTATTTTTGCATTGAACATCCCGACAATTCAATATTTATTCACCAACAACCAATTTCAATATGTTAAAAGGACATCCTAAAGGGCTCTTTGTGGCGTTTTTCTCAAACATGGGCGAACGCTTTGGTTTTTACACGATGATGGCTATTCTCGTTCTGTTTCTTCAGGCAAAATATGGATTATCAGAAGAAGATGCAGGTAGCTATTACAGCTGGTTTTACTTTGGCATCTATGCACTTGCCCTGCTGGGAGGTATTTTAGCCGATGCCACGCGGAAATATAAAACGGTTATTCTGGCTGGTATCATTGTCATGTTTTTAGGGTACATCATTATGGCGCTCCCTGGCAACCCACTTACAATCACCCTTATCGGACTGTTTACCATCGCCTTTGGAAATGGTTTGTTTAAAGGAAATTTACAGGCTGTTGTTGGTCAGTTGTATGATGATCCCAAGTATTCTAAAGTGCGCGATTCAGCCTTTATGATATTTTACATGGGGATCAACATCGGGGCTTTCTTTGCTCCTTTTGTGGCGACAGGCATTCGAAACTGGTTTCTCAAAACCCAGGGTTTTATGCACGACGGAAGTCTTCCTGCCATGTGTCATGCCTATCAGAAAGGAACGCTGCAAGATACCTCTAAATTCCAGGAACTGGCAGATAAAGTGTCAGGCTTATCGGTCACAGATCTCGGCTCTTTTGCACAAAATTATATCGACGCTTTCGCAAGAGGCTATAATTACGCGTTCGGAATAGCCGCCGGGGCAATGGTACTATCGTTGCTGGTGTATATTATATTCAACAAGTTTTTACCCAGCGTTGATAAAGTTAAAAAAGCCGAAGATGCCAATAAACCAAAGGCCAATGCCAACCTTGTCAGCTTTTTGCTGGGTGGTGGATTGATGATTACCACCTCGGTTGTTTTCTATTTCCTGCTTAGGAATACCGTAAAGGATGCCGCTGCACTGGGTGCTGCTGTTGGCTTATTCATCGGATTTGTTGCCATCATGCTCCAGGTATCTACCAAAGAGGAAAGACCTCGGGTTACCTCCCTGATCCTGGTATTTGTGGTTGTGATTTTCTTCTGGATGTCGTTTCATCAAAATGGATTGACCCTGACATTCTTTGCCCGTGATTATACGGTTAAAGAGGTTGCACCATTTACCAATATTTTCTTCAACCTTCAGTCAATCCTGGCCTTTATTGGTACGATAGCCGGCCTGGTTTTATTATTCAGGAAGAATATAACTCAGAGAATCATCGGTGGATCGATGTTCGTAGTTTTAGGCGGGCTTACATATTATTTCATCACTACCTACAATGCAACAAACCCCATTGCACCGGAAGTGTTTCAATCGTTCAACCCGTTGTTCATAGTTTCGTTGACATTCCCTGTAATGGGAATATTTGCCTGGCTGAGCAAGAAAAACCTTGAGCCATCGGCACCTAAGAAGATCGGCATCGGGATGATTATTGCCGCTATCGGTTTTTTGGTCATCCTGGTTGCATCCCTTGGTCTGATATCTCCACATGAATTGCAATATGTTGATTCATCAGGCATTACTAAATACAATCCGGTACCTGACAGTTCTCGGGTAGCACCTTACTGGCTCATCAGCAGCTACCTGATTCTTACCATTGCAGAGCTGTTTTTAAGTCCGATGGGACTCTCTTTCGTGTCGAAAGTTGCTCCTCCCCGCTTCCAGGGATTAATGCAGGGAGGCTGGCTTCTTGCAACCGCTGTTGGAAATAAATTCCTCTTTATCGGCAGTAAGTTCTGGGGAGTTTTAGACCTTTGGCAGCTTTGGGCCATCTTTATTGTTTGTTGTGTTCTTTCGGCATTGTTCATCTTTTCAATTATGAAAAGGCTTGAAGCTGCCACAAAATAACGTTGGATTTTTTGTGTATATTTTTGTCCGGCGAAGTAAGTGCTTCGCCGGATTTTTTATACATACCGAATATTAATCAAAGAATCTTGAATATCAAACAGTTTGAATGGGGGCATCCCCGGCGATTCAACTCCTACACCGAATACATCCGGAAAACCTTTGGGGAGCGGATGCAGAAAGTGGTGGTGGACGCAGGGTTCACATGCCCCAACCGGGATGGTGCCAAGGGTTTTGGCGGATGTACCTATTGCAACAACGATGCCTTTAACCCATCTTATTGCAGCCCGGTTGAACCGTTACACATTCAGATAGAAAAAGGCATCCGCTTTCATCAGGTACGATATCGCAGGGCTTCAAAATACCTGGTGTACTTCCAGCCATACAGCAACACCTATGCACCGCTGGCAAAACTTAAGAAAGTGTACGAAGAGGCGCTTTCGTATCCAAATGTAGTGGGTTTGGTTATTGGTACCCGGCCCGATTGCATCGATGATGCCAAGCTTGAGTACCTCCGCGATTTATCTGCTCAGTATTACATTCAGATTGAATACGGGGTTGAATCATGTTTCGATAAAACCCTGCTGCGTATCAACCGCCAGCATGATTATGCCACCAGCGAGCAGGTGATTAGGAGAACCCATGAATTTGGCATTAAAACCGGGGCACATTTCATTTTTGGCTTGCCTGGCGAATCAATGGACGAGATGCTTGCTTATGCCGATATAATTTCAGCATTGCCGCTCGATTCGGTTAAATTTCACCAATTGCAGATTGTAAAAGGAACGGCGATGGAGCGTGAATTTAACGAATGCCAGTCAAGAGTGGGAATCGTTGCTGCTTCTGATTTTCATCCATTTACCCTGGAAGGGTATATTTCGTTTATAGTAAGGTTTGTTGAAAAACTGAACCCAGCGATTGTTATTGAACGATTTTCGGGTGAAGTACCACCAAGGTTTATCAACTCAGGAACCATTGAACAAGGCTCTGATGGAGAGCAACACGCCGCAACACCGACACCCCATAATGGCTGGGGATTGATTCGTCATGATGCCGTTTTGCGATTGATTGAAAAAGAGTTGGAAAAACAGGATACCTGGCAGGGTAAATACTACACGTGAATCGAAACATTTGATGCCATAATAGCCCTGGAGATGGCTGTTTGCAAAAGTTTTATTACTGTTTCCGTTTCGGAGGCCGGCGATTTAAACTGGGTGATTTCATTGATGTGTCCACGAAGTTTAATGTACTGAATATAACTGCCAAAGTTTTTTCGCACCATTTTGCAGTTATTCATCACCACAAGCAACATCAAGTCCTCATCATTCATCATTTTCCCGGAGACAACCTTTTCACAAATTTGTTCCTGTAACCTGCGCTTGACTTCGATGTTAAGCAGGGGAAATTTCGTTTGATAAAAAACTACCAGAAAACTGTACTCCTCCCTGCTGATTATTTTCTGATGCAAAAGTTGCTTTAAAACCGTTTTCCTCAGGAGCAGTTTTTTATACACAATCCGTTGGATCCAGGAACGAAGACTCCGCGGTTTTCCAGATGCTTTGATCAGATTTAAAACCCTGTCAAGGATGACATCTTCGGTTGATTTCGCATTAACAACAAGAACTTCATCATTAACAAACTGGATCCTTCCCTGCTGATACAATTGAAAAAGAATGGCTCCAACCAGTCCAAATTTTATTTTGTGCTCTGATGACCCAAACCATCCTTTGTCATCGAGTGCAAGCAGGACAACCTTTTGAAGTAATGTTAATTCTTCTATTTTTTTATATGTATCCATCAAATATATGAAAAAATTATTTCAGCCTATAAAATTAAGAAAATTTCATATCGAAAACAATTAATTAAATGTTCCACCCAGGTAAAGTTTTGTCTTTTCCATTTTCGGATTTCCAAACACCTCTTCCACACTGCCTTGTTCAATAACATCGCCAAGATACATAAATACAACATTATCGGCAATCCTTTTGGCCTGACGAAGTACGTGGGTTACCAAAACGATGGTATAATCGGTTTTAAGTTTAAAAAAGGTCTCTTCAATAAACTGGCTTGAAATAGGGTCGAGTGCTGAAGTTGGCTCATCAGCCAGGATAATTTCAGGATTTACAGCCAATCCTCTTGCAAGGCAAAGACGTTGCTGCTGACCAATTGAGAGCCGCGAAGCAGGCTCATGCAACCTCGATCTGATCTCATCCCATAAATTGGCTTGCTGCAGATAATGCATAACCAGCTTATGAGTCTCCCGACGGCTTCTTATACCCCTGAGTTTCAAAGCATATGCAATATTATTGTAAATTGTCATGGGCAATGGGTAGGGACGTTGCGACAACAATCCCATTTGCTGCCTTAGTTTATAAATATCTTCCTTTGCAGCAAGGATATTGTTGTTGTCGATCATAATCTGGCCGCTTACCTTTAATTCGGGATAGAGGTCGGTAAGCCTGTTGAGACATTTAAGCAGTGTCGTTTTACCGCAACCCGACGGCCCCAGAATCACGGTAATTTTATTTTTAGGAATATCTATGTTGATATTCTTAAGAATTTGGGTTTTCCCTGCAAATACGTTTAAATCCCTGATCTCTATTTTTGTATTTTGATCCATCCGATATTCAGGCTAAAAATTGATTTTTGTTTTGTGGTATCGCTTACCAAGCCCACGGGAGAACAAACTTACGATTAATATTATCAGCGTCAACACCAAAGCTGATGCATAAGCCCGGTTTTGCACCTCGGGAACCGGTGAAGAGAGTTGGAAGAATATCGACAATGGCAGTGTTGCCACAGGCTCAAGAAGGCCATTTGGAAGATGATCTGTATAACCCGCAGTGAACAATACGGCAGCGGCATCCCCGATTCCCCGGCCAAATGAAAGCAGCACAGCGGTAATAATGCCGGAGAATGACTGTCGCGTAAATATTTTAAACGCGATTTCCGACTTGTTTGATCCAAGAGAATAGGCTGCCTCCTGCAATCCAATCGGTACGGTACGGAGAATTTCATCCATCGAGCGAATCATGATAGGCAGGATAAACAAGGTAACGGTCAGGATACCCGCAAGCAGTGAAGTTTGAAGTCCAAACAAAATCATCAGTGAAAATCCAAATGCCCCATACACGATTGAAGGAATTCCCCAAACAAGATCAAGCAGAAAACGAATAATGTCAACCATCTTTTTTTGCCTGATCAAAAACACATTGAGATAGAGCGCCACGGGGAGCCCGATGACAAAAGCCAGCATGGTAGCCCCCGATGCCAGCGCGAGCGACCCCAGGATTGCATTCAGGATACCCCCTCCTTTTCCGTAATAATATCCTCCCTGCGGTATTTGCGTCAGCATTTCCCAGGAAATCGATCGAACTCCTTTTTCAAAAATACTGTATATGATGATGGCCAGTATGGCCAATATGAAGTAAGTCGCAAAGATCATCAGCGCCTTAAAAACTTTCTCTTCTATTTTTTGACCTCTTGTCAATGGTTAATACTTGTTAAAACGTACAATAAAAAAATGCATCACCAGGTTAAAAAAAAGCGACACAGCCAATAACAGCAAAGCAGCAAACATTAATGCGGCATCGTACTTTGGAATCGAAAGCATCTCCCCGTAGTTGTTTGCTATGAGAGCAGGCAAGGTATAGCCGGGATCAAACACACTTTTGGGCAATTTGACCACGTTCCCCACGACCATCAGTACTGCCATGGTTTCACCAAATGCCCGGGCAAGTCCAAACCCAAAAGCCGCAATAATGCCAGAAAGCGCCTTTTTAACCAATACATGTTTGGTGGTTTGCCATTGTGTAGCGCCAAGAGAGAGAGCGGCCTCCTTCAATTCCATGGGAATTGCCCTGAAAATCTCGATCAGGATATTCAACACAAAGGGTATTATCATGATTGAAAGTACAAATGAAGATGCGAGGATGCTGTACCCCATTGTTTTCACCCCCAGCAGAGGCCCCAGATAACGGGAAATGAATGGAACAATGACCAGGATCCCCCACAAACCATAAACCACGGAAGGAAGTCCTGCCAGTATATCAATCGCAGGATGCATGATGCGCAGAAAGAACTTCCTGGTATATTGTGTCACATAAATTGCTGTCAGCAAACAAATTGGCGCTGTTATAAGCATGGCAACAAGGGTGACCCAGATGGAGCCGACAATAAAGGGATAAAACCCAAAATGTCCGCTTCCCGGTTTCCACGTTTTGGAAAAAATAAGATCAATAATCGAGTAGTCCTGAATGAGTACTACCGATTTAATATACAGTCCGATAAAGAGAAAAAAAGGCAAAAAAGCAACCAGCAGCAAGCTGATAATCATCCATGTATAGTTTACGGCATGACGCTGCCCCCTGTTGAGAAGGTACATTTCAGTTTAGCTTTTTCAATTCTGATTGAACCTGCTCCGGTTTGATGGTAACATAACCGGCTTCATTCACGAATTTCTGTCCATCTGTTAATATCCATTTTAAAAACTCATGAACCAGAAAATTTTCGGGCTTTCCTCCCGAAACGAGGTAGAGGTCTCGGGCAGGTGGTGATGGATAAATACCATCATTGATGGCCTTCATTACCTGATCCATACTGCCGTAAAAATCTTCCTCCGGGTCAATTCTTCCATTATTATTCAGGTCAATCGGTATAACTTCCAAACCCGGATAAATTTTTCGCGTGCTCATTTCATAAATGAAGCCAAGGTTGTTAAAACCGACACCTTCCGGTGTTCTTCTAACGGCATCTGCCACACCCGGATCACCATTAACCCCCAGCCCAAGTAAATCTTCCTGTGTTTTCCCATTCAGATATTTCGCCCACATGTCGGCAGCTCCGCAGGCATCGGAACGTGTAAATGCCTGAAGCTCAACGGTTGAATTAGTTCCTACAGCTTGTCCCCAGGTCTTCATCGTACCATTTATAAATATTTCGACAAATTTCTCCCGGGTAAGACCCTTTTTCTTGAGTTCGGCTAAAACCGGATTTTGCGCATTAACGGTTGGCAGAACCGCGTCTTTTGCAACAGCAATCCACCACGCTCCTTTTGCCTGTTCTTCGGGACTGACCGATTTCGAATACATGCCTAAATCAACCATTTTTGAGAGTGCATCCGTCATTCCTTTACCCGCTCCGCCGGCAGAAACATTCACCGTTACCTCTGGATTCAGTTTCTGAAATTCCTCCGCCCATTTAACTGCAAGCGGATAGAGTGCAAATGCGCCTGAAAGTGTGATCTTGCCTTTCAGTTTCCCATCACCAGAGTTCGATTGGTTTGATGGTGTCGGGTTGCAGCCCGAAAGGGCGATAACACCGGAAATAACGATAAAAGAGATAAAAATGTGTTTAAAAATCATATCGCCAGGTTGTTAACAAAGTGGTTGATTATTTCCTCAACACTAATCCCCTCCGCCTCTGCTTTATAATTCCTCACAATACGGTGCCGCAGTACCGATGTGGCAACTGCTCTCACGTCCTCAATATCAGGCGAATACTTGCCATTCAGCACCGCGTGACATTTTGCCCCGAGAATCAGGTATTGTGATGCACGAGGCCCGGCGCCCCATGTAAGATATTCATTGGCCCATGCATGGGCTTTTGTGGTTTTTGGCCGTGTAGAGGAGACCAGATTGACTGCAAATTTGAATACATTATCCGGAACGGGAATTTTGCGTATCAGATTTTGAAAAAAGAGAATTTCCTCGCCAGACAGCACCACAGAAGGCGTAACGGTTTTCTCGGTCGTTGTCGCTTTAACAATTCTGATTTCCTCTTCAAATGATGGATAGTCCAGCCAGATATTAAACATAAACCGATCAAGTTGTGCCTCAGGCAGCGGATAGGTGCCCTCCTGCTCGATTGGATTTTGGGTGGCAAGAACAAAAAATGGCTCAACAAGGTGATAGCTGGTTCCGGCCACGGTTACAGCCTTTTCCTGCATGGCCTCCAACAAGGCCGATTGTGTTTTGGGAGGCGTGCGGTTAATTTCATCGGCCAGGATTATATTCGCAAAAACCGGCCCCTTGATAAAACGAAAGTGACGATTTTCATCCAGGATCTCTGTGCCGATGATGTCGGAAGGCATCAGATCGGGAGTAAACTGGATTCGGTTATAACTCAAGCCAAGCGCTTTTGATAATGTATTAACCATAAGGGTTTTAGCCAACCCAGGTACTCCGACAAGCAGACAATGTCCCTTGCAGAAGATGGAGATCAGTAGGTTTTTCACCACCTCATCCTGGCCAACGATAACCTTGGCTATTTCTGATTTTAGCTGATTATATTTCTCAACAAGTGCATCTATTGCTTCAACATCTGACGAAAACTGCATAACAACGCGAATTAATTTTTAATCCAGTTTCGCTGGAACGAACAATTGCGAAACTCATCCTTAACTGAAATATAGGTTGAATTCATTTTTTTTGTGATCCATTCATCAATTACAGCCTGCTTTTTTCGATCCAATGCCAAAAGCTGGATACGGGCATAGTCCTCATCGATATTTGCTTTATGCGGATTGGTTCGTGCTTTGAGATAATAGACCCTATAGTCCTGTTTCCCGCGTTCATTCGTAAGCACAGGGGCCGAAACCTCACCTGTTTTAAGCTTATCCACCACAAAAAACACCTTAGCATCTATCTGTCCGGCCTCAAATTTACTGTTCCCACTTACCGGATTTATCATCAGTCCGCCGCTATTTTTTCCGGGATCGTCCGAAAATTTCACCACTGCCTCCTCATAGGGCATTTTCTTGCTCATAATCAGGGCAGCAACACTGTCGAGGGTTGCCTTGGCTTTTATCAGGTTAAGCGGCGAGACCTTGGGCTGGAGCAGAATATGACGGACATTGATATATTCGCCCCTGCGTTCGATCATCTGAATCAGGTGATATCCATCTTCGGTTTCAACAATTTCCGACACTTCGCCAGGTTTCAGCCTGAAGGCTGCGGCTTCGAATTCAGGACGCATTTCACCCCTCTTGAACATGCCAAGTTCTCCACCCTGTTTGGATGATCCGGGGTCTTCGGAGTAAAGCACAGCCAGTGTACTAAAATCATCGCCTTTGATGATCCGTTCTCTGAAGTTTTTCATTTTATCTTTCGCCTCCTGCTTTTCAGCATCCCCTATGGCTGGTTGCTTGATTATCACACCAATTTCAAACTCCGAACTGATTAACGGGATGCTATCTTTAGGAATCTTTCTAAAAAACGCTTTCACCTCCGATGGAGTTATTACCGCGTCTTTAGTGATTTTTTGTTGCTCCTGCTCGGTAAGCATTTGCTCCTTGATCACATCCCGGAGTTCATTTTTGATTTCGAGCAAACTTTTTCCAAAATGCTCCTCCAGGCGGTCGGGCGAGCCGGCCTGAGAAATAAAGTAACGCATCCTGCGATCCATTTCCATTTCAACCTGCTCGTCAGTAATGGAGATGCTATCGACCTGAGCCTGGTGTAACAGCAACTTCTGGTATAGCAAACTTTCAAAAATCTGACATTTTACCTTTGGAGCAGTGCCCTGTATATTGCCCTGGCTTCGTATTTGAACATATTGATTTTCAACATCTGATTTCAGAATAACATTGCCACCCACAATGCCAATCACCCCATCGATGATTGTGTCGTGCTGCACCTGTGCCTGTAAGTAACCGGCTAAAATCAAGGTAAATGGAACTATAATCAAAACAGATCGCAAAACTTTCATAGTTAAGATATTGGCAAGGTCAACAGTTAAAATATTTCAAACACATTTTTCTTTTGAGCATTGGAATAGATGTCATCCTGCATCTTGCCAATAAGTTCAATCTTTCTTTTGTTGAGGATAATATCCCGAATCCTTTGCTTCTCAAAATTCAGCGGAGAGGTACTTTCTTTGATTTTAAAATCCTTAAAATGAACCAGGTATATAAAAGCCGAATCCTGATATTCAAGATCGCGGTGGTTTTTGAGATACTCTTCCTGATTGTATGTTTTAATGGGAATTTGCTTTAAAAGATCATTAAACAAAAGCCAGTTTTCATTGTCCAGAAAATAATCAGAAGCATTTTTTTCGCAAAGTTCAGCGAGTGTATTTTTAGCTTCCTGATCATCAGAAATCAACAGCTTTTTTATTTGCTTTAAATGGGTTGATTTCAAAGGCAACTTTACATATTGGATTTGCACAATGTTGTCTTTCAGTAAAAAATTCTGCTGATTGGCCTCGTAATAATTGCGGATCTCCTCCTCCGTAATCAAGGTATCGAGATTTTGCCGGACCAGCGCATTTTCATAGGCAAAAATGATCAGTGAATTTTTATAATTCTCAAGTTGTTGGGTAAAATCCATCTGAGCGCTGGTCAGGTTTTTTTTTGCCTGTTGAATAACGAGTTGCTGACGAACCCAATTGTCGATAAAGTTGCGGGTAATTAACACACTGTCTTTGGCCAAAGTTCCTGCCGCAACCAATCCTTTCAGGTCGGATTCATACAAATATTCATCATGAACCCTGGCCAATACCTGCTCACTTTTCTTCTTGAAAAATGAGGTGCAGGAGATTGAAAACAATAAAAGGAGGATCAGTAGCCTGTTCAATTGGTTCTATTTAATTTTCGCAAGCACATCCTTATTCACTTCAACAGGGTATTTGGCTTTTAAAGATTCAATCCACTCTTTCTCCAGATAGTTCTGATAATCGGCAGTGATGAGTCCCCTGGCGTCATTGAGTTCTTTAACTTCCGGTTTTAACACTTTTCTCACGTTGACAAAAACAGTCGAACCCTGCTGAATGATATCCGCAGTAAGTCCGGGTGTCCATGCGATCGAATCGATCAGTTTGTTTTCCTTTCGTGAAAATTTCGCGGTTTCAATAGTCAGTTTTTGCAGCGAATCCACATTGATCTCTTTAAGCAAGTCCTTGTCGGATAGTCCGGATTTGATAAAATTTCTGACTTTTTGTACAACATTGGGATCCTTTATCGTATAAATACTGGCATCAAGACGCGTATCCCACTTATAGTTCATTTTGTTTTTTTGATAAAAGGCCTGCAAACCAACCGTGTCTTTAACTGCTTTTGACCAAACTCTCTGATCTGTAAGGTCGAAAAGGAGAATGCCATCCCGATATTCACCCATCAATGCTTTAAATTCAGGATACTTTTGTTCTAACTGCGAGTTTTCCCATTTAAGCAAACTTTCATCTACAAATGCGGCGTACATTTTATCCACATAGACAGGAATGTTCAACTTTTCCTGCTTGCGCTGGGTTGCTGCCAGGTAATCGGCAAATTCTTTCTGGAGAATTGACATATTGCCAATTTTAAAGATCATACCGGTAAGTTTATCTGCCTCAGAAGCTTTCCATTTTCCGAAGAAAATGCTGTCGGTGACAACGCCATAAAAAGCCTTCAGGGCCTCCTTATTTTCTGTAACGCCATACTCTTTTCTGATTCTGGCAATTACCACTTCCCGTGTTTGGTCACCACGGTTGTCTTTCATCACGCGTTGTTTCAATTCAATTTTATCCTCTTCGAAGGGCTTCTGAGTTTTGCGATCGATTAGTTTAACAATATGCCAGCCGTAGGTTGTAAGGATTGGTTTGGTATAATCTCCGACAGAATTAAGTGAATAAATTGCCTCGACAAACTCGGGTACCATTCGGTTGACACCGAAGGCGGGGAGCACACCTCCCTTGGCAGCAGAGCCCTTGTCGTCGGAGTAAGTTTTCACCAGGTCATCCCATGCAGCGCCGCTGGTCAATTTTGTGTAAACCGAGTCCATTCTTTTCTTTATGCGGGCAGAATCTTCAGCGGTTGCATTTTTAGGGATTGTAAGGAAAATGTGAGCCACTGTTACTTTACCGAGAGCGGGACGTTTTGCTGTAACTTTAATCAGATGGTAGCCATATTCGGTGTGAACCGGCATGGATACATTCCCAACCTCGGTATTCCAGGCTCCGTTTTCAAAAGCATAAACCATATCAAAAACAGCGAAAAAACCAAGATCACCCTTATTCCCCTTGAGGAATGGGTGTTGCTGTGTAGCCTCACGGTCCTTGGCGGAGGGATCTTCTGAAAATTCAACTGCTACTTGTTCAAACGACGCACCCTTCATGAGTTTCTCCCTGGCGGCCATGGCGCTTTTATAGGCAGCCAATGTGTCGGCGGGTGAAGCATCCGGTTTAAGCCGGAAAAAGATGTGACTTGCCCTCAAATCATTTTTTTCGCGCTCATATGCCTCCTGAATTAAACGGTTCAGCGTAGCTTCATCGGTAAAGTATGGTTTGGCAAGTTGTTCACGATATCCATTCAGTTCATTTCTGAAAGTTGCAATCGTATCCAGACCAAGCTCCTCGGCCTGTTTTACCTTAAGCTTAAAATTGATAAAGAGATCAAGATACTCTTCCAGCGACTTTTTATCAATCGTCTCGCCCTTGATGTTGTTTTTCTGATATATATTTAAAAACTCACTGACATAGATACGTTTACCTGCAATGGTCATGAGCACTTCATCATTGCCCACCTGGGCTGGAGATGAGAGAAATGCAGCAAGTGCAAAAACTGATAAAAGAATTTTTATTTTCAAACTATTCATTGATTTAGGGATTTGATTGACAATTAAACTAACGGTTGAAATACAATTTAATTTTTCTATGCAATTTTTATTTATGATGATGTTAACGGCTGTAATTCGGCGCCTCACTGATAATGGTGACATCATGCGGGTGACTTTCAATGACGCCGGCAGTGCTGATTTTAATAAATTTGGCTTTCTGCAGCATCTCGATGGTTTGAGATCCGGTATAGCCCATGCCAGCTTTTAATCCGCCTACCATCTGGTAGATTACCTCCGACAGTGAACCTTTGTATGGAACCCTGCCCACAATTCCTTCGGGAACAAGTTTCTTGATATCCTCTTCAACATCCTGAAAATAACGGTCTTTGGAGCCTTGTTGCATGGCCTCAATGGAGCCCATTCCACGGTATGTTTTAAATTTTCGACCTTCAAAAATAACGGTTGATCCAGGGGATTCATCAACGCCGGCAAAAAGCGAACCTGCCATCACCGAATGTGCGCCGGCAGCCAGTGCTTTAACGATATCGCCGGTATAACGAATCCCGCCATCGGCAATGGCAGGAATACCCGTGCCTTTCAGCGCTGTGGTGACATCGTAGATAGCCGACAGTTGTGGTACGCCTATCCCGGCAATAATGCGGGTCGTGCAAATTGACCCGGGGCCAATTCCGATCTTCACGCCATCGATGCCTAATTTGGCAAGATCCCTTGCAGCTTCACCAGTTCCAATATTGCCAATGATCAGGTCAACACCAGGAAAAGCATTTTTCACTCTTTTGGCCATTTCCATCACACCCTTCGAATGTCCGTGAGCGGTGTCAATCACAATGGCATCTACATTTTCACGAACAAGGGCAGCTACCCGGTCGAGGGTGTCGCCTGTAACACCAACGCCTGCGGCAACTCGTAAACGGCCTAAACTGTCTTTGCAGGCATTCGGACGTGCCTTTACCTTCAGGATGTCTTTGTAGGTAATCAGTCCGATAAGCTTGTTGTTTTTATCAACTACCGGCAGTTTTTCAATTTTATGCCTTTGAAGAATAGCCTCAGCCTGCTCAAAATCGGTGAATTCACTGATAGTTATAACCGTTTTAGTCATCACCTCTGTAACCGGCCTCATGTGATCGCGTTCGAAACGCAGATCGCGATTGGTCACAATCCCAACCAACTCGTTGTTGGCATTGGTAACCGGAATACCTCCGATGCTGAACTCTTTCATCATGGCCAGCGCATCTCCTACAAGGGCATGCTCCATGAGGGTAACGGGCTGGAGAATCATGCCGTTCTCGGCACGCTTGACTTTGCGCACCTGCAATGCCTGATCCTCGACAGACATGTTTTTATGTAAAACGCCGATTCCCCCCTCCTGGGCAATAGCGATGGCCATACGCGACTCGGTCACCGTATCCATGGCTGCGGAAACAATGGGAATATTGAGCTTTATATTTCTCGAAAACAACGTGGTAACATCGGTTTCCCGGGGAAGCACGTCGGAATAAGCCGGTACAAGCAACACATCGTCATACGTCAATCCTTCACCCCGGAATTTATCTGAATTTAGGAACATATGCATCAAAATTAAGTGTGCAAATGTACGAAAAAATATTATTCAAAAAAGATAGGATAAGGTGAATGAGAGAGAGCATAATTCTTACGGATACAACTCTCTGTGACACTCTGTGCAGAAATGGGTTTTCCATTTATCTTTGATATTGATGGGATGCTGAAATTCCATGAGATTATCGACCGTGGAATAATGGAAACACGTTGAGCGAAAACACCTTTTTTAGAATAATGAAAAATTACCGGAACAATTTTCCTGTTTTTGCCGTACTTTTAAAGGTACATTCCGCTGAGGAACCAGTATCAAATAATACCAGGGAGGAAACCATATGAAAAATCATTTATTAATTGCTATCCGGGTTTTCGGATTTCTATTGTTTACGGTCGTTTGCCTGCCATCATTTTCTCAACAACGCAGCCTTCAGGCCTACAACGATACCATCGATTTGTATCCGGGAATCCCGCAAGTTTACGATATCCTGGCCAATGATTCCATCCCAGCCGGTGATACCACTAAAACAGTCTCCATTAATGTTATAAATGGAGGTGGTAAGATAATCATTAAAAAAACACATGATTCAACCTGGACATGGGTGTTTACCTTTACCGTTCCATATTGGGGTTATGGGGGTGAACTGGATGGCCTTTACCGGATTACTACCATGCAGAATGACACCAGTTCTGCCAAAATTTTGTTCCGAATTCATGATAAGAGCTACAGTTATCTCGATATCAACAATGTAAGTGCAAGATTTTGTTCATCCGGCAACCATTTTTTTTATGATAGTGCACAATACGAGGTACCTAAGGGTAGTGGGAAAACCTCCATCTTCTCCAATTCGATCTGGATTGGCGGAAAAGAGGGGTTGAACGGCCTTCATTTCGCCGGCGAACGCTATCGCCAGGGGCCGGGTTCAGGCCCTGCCAATACAAAACCCGACTTTTATGCCGGCCCTGTAATGGATTCGGCACAATATTCAATCTACCAGGACACTGTTTGGAACTACATCTGGAATTTGAAGCTGAGCGATGTAACTTATCACCGTTTGCATTACTGGGAGTCGGGTTACCAACCGATCCATGATATTCTTACCTGGCCAGGTAACGGCAATACAGCGCTTGGTCAGGCCCCTCGGTTAGCTCCATTCTCAGACCGTAATGCAGATGGCATTTACGATCCGTTCGATGGCGATTATCCCGAAATCAGGGGCGATCAGGCCCTGTTTTTCATTTTCAATGATGACCGGGGCCCTCATCTGGAATCTTTAGGCAAAAAAATAAGGGTCGAAATTCATGGAATGGCATATGCATTTGACATGCCGGAGGATTCGGCTCTGAAGAATACGGTGTTTTTAAACTACAAAATTTTTAATCGTTCCCAGAACAATTATGACAGCACTTTCCTGGGTGTTTTTACTGATATTGACCTGGGATATGCCAATGACGACTTTGTAGGCTGCGATGTTGAACGGAATATGTATTTCGGCTATAACGGCACTTTGGTTGATGGCACCGGACAACCTTTTGCCTATGGCGCTAATCCTCCCACCCAATCGGTTACGATCCTCGCGGGGCCACTGATGGACCCGGATAATCTTGACAATCCAAGGTATGATGGAACCGGTAATCAGTTGTGCGATTTCAGCGTGAATGGGTTAAACTTCGGCGATACCGTTGTTGACAATGAACGCTACGGGATGCAGCGGTTCATCTATTTCAACAATTCAATTTCCGGCGTTCCTTTTTACCAAACCGACCCAATTTACGCCCTTGATTATTATCAGCTTATGTGCGGGAAATGGAAAGACAGTACGCCGGTTATTTATGGGGGAAATGGCCATCCGATAACGGGAGGATATGGACCTGCCTGCCGGTTTATGTTCCCGGGAGAATCAGATACGCTGAATTGGGGAACAGGGTGTACCCCTCCCAACGGGTTGGTAAACTGGACAGAGGAAACTACCATCAACAACCCCTTCGACCGCCGGGGAGTCGGCATTACCGGACCCTTTACCTTCCATCCGGGCGACGTGCAGGATTTGGATATTGCGTTTACCTGGGCCAGAGATTATACGGGCCATTCAACACAAAGCTCTCTTGCAAAATTGCGATTGATGGCAGACATTGTCAACAAAGCGTTTACAACCAACAAGCTCCCAAACGGGAATCAGTTTTATGGCATCAACGATTATGTGCAACCATCCCCACTGGAGGTACAAATCTATCCGAACCCCGCTTCAGAGGTGATTCAAATTAAGCTCGGACAGGTAAAAGGTTCTGCAAAAACCACCATCTTCCTGATGAGCGCCCGGGGAAACTTGATGAAAACAATCATCGTACCCGAGGGACAGAATCAAATTCAGGTCAGCATCTCTGAGATTCCTGCCGGTATCTGTTTTATCAAAGTATTATCGGAAGAAAACATGATTGTAAAAAAGGTCGTTATCATACGCTGAAGCACAAGTTTTGGTTAAATAGTTTACATTTGCAGGGTATTAACCTGAATAATACAGGTTAATACTACCTTACGGATATTATATACTTCTTTGGTTTGTTCATTGAAGGAAAGATCCGGTCAATTATTCGTTATGCGAAAATATTTGTTATTGTTGCAAATCCTGCTGGTTTCCGCATCAGTTTATTCACAGGTTATCCCTGATCAGAGTATGCTGAAGGCTCATGCACCTGCTACTTTCAAAGCCAATTTTATCACAACACGGGGTACATTCACGATTCTGGTGACACGAAAGTTTTCGCCCGCCGGGGCCGACCGGCTTTATCAGCTTCTTGCAACTGGTTTTTACAATCAGAATGCCTTGTTCAGAGTTCAAAAAGGATATGTGGTACAATTTGGCATATGCAACGACTCAGCGGTCAATTACTTCTGGGACAAGCGTCCCATTCAGGATGAACCGGTTACAACAGGCAATCTCAAGGGGACAATTGCCTACGCCCGCGATGGCTTAAACAGCAGGAGTTCGCAACTGTTTGTGAATTTAAAAGACAACTTCAAGTTAGACACCATTAATTTTAACGGATTACATGGATTTCCTCCTGTTGGCGAGGTTATTGCGGGATTTGACGTTATTGAGTCACTTTACGGTGGATACGGATTTGAGCCTGCAAACCACCAGGATTCAGTTATGAAACAGGGAAACAGGTATTTAAAAATGAAATTCCCAGAATTGGATTATATCATTGAAACAGTAATTATTGATAAATAATATGAATCTCTTCTTTTATCTGATGATCATCGTTTTTATTCTGGGTTATGCCTGCATTGCCCTCGAGCATCCCCTCAGAATTAATAAAACTGCAACTGCGCTGCTCCTTGCCGTATTTTTATGGGTATTTTTCGTGTTCGGTTATCCCGATTTGTTCACCCATCAGTTGCTATTGGAACACCTGGGAGAAATCTCACAGATTCTCTTTTTTCTTCTCGGCGCCATGACGATTGTCGAACTGATCGATGCCCATGATGGATTCAGCATCATCACCGACAAAATTAAAACCACCAAAAAAGTTAAATTGCTCTGGATAATCAGCATCATCACTTTTTTTCTGTCACCAATTCTCGACAATCTCACAACTGCCATCGTCATGGTGGCTTTGCTGCGCAAACTTATCAGCGATAAACATGAACGCTGGTTTTTTGCCGGGATGGTCATCGTTGCCGCAAACAGCGGCGGTGCATTCAGTCCGATCGGTGATGTCACAACCATCATGCTTTGGATCGGGGGATATGTGACCACTTTCAATATCATCATGAAAACATTCGTTCCAAGTGCACTATCGATGGTTATTCCTTTGGCGCTGCTATCGATAACCATGAAGGGTCATATTCGGAAACCAACAGAGACAATAACCCAACACAAAAATCCTACAACACCTCTTGAACGAAACCTGGTCTTTTTTCTGGGAGTTGGATCTCTGCTTTTCGTGCCTGTTTTTAAAACACTGACAAATCTGCCTCCATACATGGGAATTCTGTTGGGCCTTGGTGTTTTATGGGTAATAACTGAAATTATGCATAAGTCAAAGAATGATGCGAACCGCCCCATGGTAACGGTTGCCGGGGTAATTCGCAGGGTTGATACTCCGAGCGTCCTTTTTTTCCTGGGAATTTTGCTGGCTGTGGCAGCATTGCAATCGGCCGGACACCTGAAGCTGCTTGCGATCACACTCGATCAGCATGTTGGCAACTTATACATTATCAATATAATTATCGGGGTATTGTCATCAATTATCGATAATGTTCCACTTGTTGCAGGTGCGATCGGAATGTATAAGGATAGCTTCGTTTCCGATCACTATTTTTGGGAAATGCTTGCATACTGCGCCGGAACAGGTGGCAGCATCCTGATTATCGGTTCGGCAGCCGGAGTGGCCGTAATGGGCATGGAAAAAATTGATTTCTTATGGTACCTGAGGAAGATATCGCTGTGGGCGCTGGTTGGGTATCTTTCTGGTTCATTGGCTTATTGGGCGATGAGTGTTTGGGTGTTTAAAGCGTGACACGTGACGCGGGACGCAGGACGGGGGACACGGGACACGGGACACGGGACCCGGGACCCGGGACAGGGGACGCGTGACACAGCAGTCATTACGTGGGACAAAGGTCGGGATTACTTTGAGGTGTAGGTGGTGTTGACGGTGATAAATCCGGGATAGGTAAGCGCTTTGCCTGCAACGATCACGGTGGGCTTTAATTTAATTTTAAACCGGGTTGGAGTGATGCCGGTACCTGCCAGGTTTAGGCAGAAATTAAGCATGGCCATGGCCGATTTCCCCGACAACACCTGTTTTAAATCAAGCCCCACATCAACAGGTACAGTTAAAGTCCCCAAAGATGGAATAACAAAAGGTTTATCGAGGATACCTGTTGTCATTTGAATCTCATCGATAAAAAGAATCCACTCGAGCCGGTTGAGCCCTGCCGGTTTCTCATTCGGGTTTCGGCCTTCAATATTGAGTTGTAGGGAAAGCGGAAAGGTTGGGCTGGTGAAGCCACCCAGGATTCGGGCAACATCAGACATGCCCAGGTCACTGATTGTTTGAATATTCTGAAGCTCGATACCTGCCAGGTTAATATGATCAACGGAGAGGATGCGAAATTCACAGTTTGCCAGATTTGAGGCCTGCTGTGCCTGTCGTGCCACATCGCAACCAGAAAAAGTAATGATCAGCATAAATAATGAGATGATTCGTTTGCAGAAACAGTACATAGCAAGAGTTTAAAAAGCAAATTTAGCAAATTTGAGATCAATCATGGATTTGGTCTGTATCGGTTGTTTTCACAGGCAGTTCGAGAAACAGGAACTTTGTTTCCAAAGGGTTAAAGGTCAACCAGCATCCATGATATGGTAAGTCTGCCTTTGCATGCCTTTCCCATATTTTCCGAACAGGTTCTTCCAGCACATTCACTTCAGTTGCCGATATTGCCTGCACCGCAGATGCCAGGGTGATGGAAGAGAGCCTTAAATCTTCAACAGCTATCGAATCTTTACAACCTGAAGTTTCGCGCAACTGCAGCACAATTCCGCTGCCATTTAAAGCCGGGCGGGCAGATATGAGCACAAGGTTATTATGCATGCTGGTAAAAAATGATTTTGGAATAAATACCGAATCAGGTTTGGATGATGCCGGAAAAACCCTTGCCAGGAGAGGGACACGGTTTTCCATTCCAAAACGGGTTGCCACGGTATTTGAAGGATCGGCCATCGAAGAAATTTGGTAAGTCCACTTTAGTTCACCCTGCTGGCTGGCCAAAAAGTTTGTTGTCCAATAATTGTTCAGAACCCACGAAAAAACAGAACCGGACTTGGGGTAGCCTGCCTCCTTCAAACCTTCCTGAGCAAAGTCCGATTCCGGACTTTTCACCCTGTAAAACTTACCAAGGTTGATATCGCCGAGTTGAACAAGGGGTATTTCAGGCGACACAAAAATGATCTGGCCGCTGTCGTTGCGCAAAGCGGCAAAATTCTGAATTCCCATCCAGTCCGATGCTGATCCTTCTATTTGTTCTCTCCCCGGAATCATTGCTCCGCCAGCCACTTCCACAGCATGATGGCCTTGATTCAATGCGAAAGGGAATGAAATGTACACCCCTTCCGGATCGGTAACTGCAAGCTTTTTCATAGAATAGCAAAATTCCACTTTCTTTTCATGATTGTAAAGCCGTATTTCGCAGCGGATTCCAGTAGAATCAGCACATTCATCCATTTGCCCGGTGAGGATAAGGCTGCGGTACACCTGCCCATAACGAATATCGCTGACCCGGAGATTTTGCCAGGTTTTGCGTGTAAATTCATCGAGCCGATACTGCTCCAACTGACCACGATTCTTTCCAAGTCGTTCATATATAAATTCTCCAGCCGAATAGGTTGCTGCAGTATCCACAATCTCCTTGTGCCATATCTTGTCGAAAAATCCTTTGATTTTACCATTCCCCGGATCGATGGTAATCCGGTAATAATCGTTTTCAAATACCCGTTGAAGAGGTGTTTCTAAAATATTTTCCCGCGGCTCCTGTTCAACCACAATGCGATAGCTGCAAAAACCCAAAGGAGGAATATCCTCTGCCCGCATCATCCACCAGGTTCCCTCCTCTCTTGTAGAAACGGGCTGAATGGCCATGGAGCGATTGTTCTGGCCGAGGATCCTGATTTTTTTGTCTTTTGGAAGCAGCTGATGATCAATGTAAACCATGGCATTCCCCGATCTGACCCAGTTAAGGGTGTTAAATATAGTGATTGTCGGCACATTCGATTTCGCGATAAACGGCTGAATCTGCCCCATCACCTCTTCGCGCAGGATGCTGTTTTTTTTAACCGCACTCCACACAAACGATTCCTTTTCACCTAATTGCACCACACTATTCTCGCACTGCGGATCTGTAATGCTTTCAGCCGCCCCAAAGGTGTGTTCATCATAAAAAGCAATGTCATCGGCTATCTGATCCTTCAGATTGGTGAGAAATCGGTTTTGAGGAATCCCCATGGCTGATGCAATGGTCATCAACCCTTCGCTTGCAATATAATCGGCATGTGCCTTGCGTGCATAGGCGGTTTGAATGGCTGCCGACCCAAAACCGTCCATCCACCAGTCGGGCCAGGCTCCCCGAATCACCGGTAATTCAGCCGCATGATTCATTTTCATGTAATCCATGAACTCAGAGATAGTGGCCAGCCGGAGTTTCGGCCATATATAAGCCTGATTCCATTCTGCTACCATTTTCGATGCAGAGGTTGAGGGAGGTGAATTATCGGTAAGGTATCCACTGAATTGAATGGCGTAATGATCGAAAGGATATCCTTTTTCGCTGATATCATCCAGGTGCCGGAATAAACCTGTTGCAAAGGTTTCGGGGGCGCTCAGAATACCCAGACTGTTGGCCCACATATAGTGCTCGGGTCTGTTGACCATCAGCCTTGTTCCTGAAGGAGACTCCCACCAAAAGGTGGCAGGCCTTGTAAAAGGTTTCATGGCTCTGTGAGTATTCTGCGCCATGTTTAGATATTCAACACCGCACCCCGGCAGGTAATCCGTCAAACACCAGGGCACCCCGTTGATATCGCTTTGCATGGCGGCTCTGACAGGAAATCCCAGATTACGAAACTCCCTGATTGGCTGCAGGGTGGCTGCGATCATCGTCTCATCGGCCAGATCGGAAGCGTTGAGAAACAATCCGGTGAGTTCAATGCGACCCTCGTCGACCCGGCGTTTTAGGCGATCAACCTGCGATTGCGGTCGTGTTCTAAGGTATTCTCTTACAGCCCACGATGTTTCGCATGTCCAACGGAACCGGGCATCATCAGGCAGGGAGTCTGTTTGATCGCAAAAATCGAGTGCATAGTCGATATAACGCAGGTGATCGGGCAGGATTTCGGTTTGAGGGCGTGTGTAACCAATATCAGTGTGAGTATGCTGAACCAGGTAAATGGTGAAATGGCGAAATGGTGAAATGGTGAAATATTGCTCATAGGGCTTCTTTCCATTCAGTTTTATCCACACGGGTCGTTGCCCTAAAACAGAATCGTCGGGAATCAGCAACCTGACTTGATTAAAACCCGTCTCCAGTAAAAATTTCATGGTCTGGCCGCCCGGAATCTCCAGCTCTCCCCTGACACTGTCGCCCAGGTGCACAAATTGAAATAGTACAGGAATGTAATTCCGGTCTTCTCCCCTGACCAGTGCCGGCAGCTGTTTAATGGTGAGTTTTTCCTCCACTCCGGCCTCAAAAGTCATGTACCATGACCGACTTTCTTTCGATTCGCCCACAATGCGGATGTTCTGCGGTTTTCCCTTTACCACCATGGATACAGGCAGGTGGAGCTGTGCATACCCCATGGGATCACCATATTTATCGAGCATGGTGGTTCGGAAGAGCAACCATGCCCCATTCAATCCGTTCACCTTCCAGGGTTTGATGTCGGAAGTAACCGGATTGGAAAAGGTGAGACAGTAGGCTCCGTTTACATAGAGGTTAAAAGAATGGTTTTCTGTATTGGCATCGATGCCAAAAATCCACATCAGGTTTAAGGATTGCGCTGCATACCCGACAGGAATCACTTCGGTTTCCCATTCAATGTACTGTACCGAGTCAATGGAGCGAACCAACATTGAGGAGGTAACCTCGGGTTGAGGTGAATGGTACTGAAATCCTCCTCCTTTGATTGAAGCAGCGTATCCTTTATAGAAACTGGGAGGCCAATTTACAGGCTCCTGCGAAACAAGGGTAAGGGAAATAAAGCACCCTAAAAACAGTAATACCTTGCGCATCATTTATGAATTACATATTTTTCTTCTTCTCCGGCTTTCTTTAAAAGTTCGTTTATCTCTTTTTTCAGTTCAACCATTTTCAACTCTCTGCCTACCATCAGATTATTCAAATTTTCGAGCTCATACGATTTTTTTTTCAGGGCAACATTCGCCAATCTCAAATCTTCCGCCGATTTTCTCAACTGAGCCAACTGTTGCAGCACCATTTGTTTCTGGTTAAACAGTTCGAGAAAAACGGTGACTTTGCACAACAGTATGTGGTTATCCGCTGGTTTAAAAATATAATCAACCGCTCCCGAACTGTAGCCCTTAACTACCTGCATTTCGTTAACATGGCTGGCAGTCAGAAAAATAACCGGAATCTTCTCCCCTGGTCTTTCTTCATGGATTTTCAAAGCCAATTCATAACCATTCATCAAGGGCATACGCACATCAATGATGGCCAGCGCCAACTCCATCCCTTTTGTTTTTTCCAGGGCAGATAAGCCCGACTCTGCTGTTATAAGATTAATTTTCAGCTTATTGAGTATCGTCTCAAAATAATACAATTGCTCGGTATTGTCATCAACAACCAAGAGATTTGGTAAATTTTCCATATAGCTCCTTAGTTTTTTAATGTAAAAGAAAATGTGCTGCCTTTGCCCTCTTCACTTTCAATCCAGATTTTTCCGCCATGTTTTTGAACAAAATCCCTGCAAATTACAAGTCCCAGGCCTGAGCTGGGCTCATCATCTGTGCCTCGACGATTCGTTTGACGATCGGATTGAAAAAGATTGTTGACCATTTCCTGATTCATACCAATCCCCGTATCGCTTATCGAAATCTCAACCGAATTATCGGGATCCGGCTTCGCTTTGATTGTGATGTTGCCTCCTTTGGGGGTATACTTGACAGCATTGAAAAGTAAATTGCGTATCAGGCTTCCAAACATAGGAATATCTGCCACTACTGCCTGATTTTCCGGAATATCATACCTGATATCGATGCATTTATTGCCTGCCGCTTCCCGTACCAACTCCATATTTGATTCTAACCCCTCCCATAACAGAAATGATTCGGGCTTAAAGCTGAGCATCCCACGCTGCAGCATCGACCACTCCAAAAGATTTTCGAGCAGGTTGTAGAGTTTGTTGGCCGAAGTTCTCATGTTCATCGCCATTTTCTGAATCTCGTCCAATGTAAGTGTTGGCAAATCTTCAACCATTAACCGTGAAAACCCGAGGAGCGATTGAAATGGGTTTCGCAAATCGTGCGCGACAATGGCAAAAAATTTATCCTTGTCAGCATTCAAACTCAAAAGATTCTGATTCTGAAGTTTTATCTCTGCCTCAGCCTTTTTGAGTTCAGTAATGTCGTGAACCACAGTGAAACGAAATATCTTATCCTGAATGTAGATGTTTTCGGCAGATAATTGTACCTGTTTGATGTCACCGTTTCTTGCTCTCAATTCAGCATTGGCCTTCGTAACAACTCCATTCTTATCAGCTGTCTGCAAAATAGCGCTGGCCGCTTCGGGCGTAATTATTCCCAATTCTGATGCTGTTTTACCTATCACTTCATTTTTATTGTATCCAAACAGGAGGCAAAAAGCATCGTTAACTTCAATATACTGATGGTTCAAGAGATCACTTAATCCGCAGGCGGAGGGATTGATGTGAAAGAGTTTTGAGAACTTCTCTTCTGATAACTTAAGCTTTGAAATATCCTTGGTTACTCCGAAAAGCGCGGGTGCGCCATCCCAAAATCCCTTTGACACCCTGGTTTCCACCGGAATTTGAATACCCTCTTTTGTCATGATTGGCACAGGACAAACCTCGGCGATACCGATTAGCATCTCCTGCACAATTTTACCAGCCTCTTCACGACGATCAGGAGGATGCACCATCAGTACCGAAATTCCCAGCAACTCTTCCTTTGAAAATCCAAGCCGGTTATACACGGTGGCATTGGCATGTATGATACGTCCTTCCTCATCAAGCACAAAAAAGAAGTCATCTATGGTATCAAAAAAGGTTTCATAATTCTGCTTTGTCTGTCGTGCAATTGCTTGCGCCTGCCTTCTGCTGGTGATATCCATAAAGGTTCCGAGCACACCAAATACATCGCCTTTGACATTCTTCAGCGGAATCTTGCCTGTAAGCAGTGTAATTAAACTTCCATCTGGCAGGGTAAGGGGTTCCTCAATTAAAATCTTTGGCTCTCCTGTGTCAATAACCTGCTTATCATCTGCCCGGTACAGTTCAGCCTGATCATGCCAACCCATCATATAGTCATTCTTGCCAATAACTCCATCGGGGTCGCTGAAACCGGCTGCATTCGCGAAAACCCTGTTGCATCCCAGATATTCAAGATTTTTGTCTTTCCAGAACACACCAACCGGAATGGCATTTAAAATAACCTCGGTAATTTGTTGTGATGCAAGTAGTTTTTCATTCAGCTCAACGTTCCTCAATTCCAGTTCAGCCTGGCGCACTTCCGCTTCGCGCAGGAGTGTCAGCAGTTCGGCTACCGATTGAGGAAATTCTGTTTTTTCATTCCTGCATTCAACAAGTTCTACTGCCTGCTGCCGAATAATTTCATCGGGATTCATTTTGTTGTTTCTTAAAATAGTTATTCACAAGGACAACAAGGTTGTCTTTCTTGATAGGTTTGGTAATATAGTCATTGCATCCGGCATCCATCACCATCTTTCGGTCAACAAGCATGGCATAGGCGGTTTGTGCAATGATGACCACATCTGTATTAAATTTTCGTATTTGCCTGGTGGCTTCATCGCCGTCCATCTCAGGCATTTTAATATCCATCATGATCAAATCGATGTCGGCATTATTGCGGCAGGCCTCAACTGCCTCCAGGCCGGTTTTCACCCGAATCACCTCTTTGCCGAACCTCTTAACAGCCATCGTAATATGGTATGCCGATCCTTCATCATCTTCGGCAATTAAAATTTTAAGCGATTTTACGTGGGTGTCATCTGCATCTTCCTTGTCTGTTTTCCCTGGCTCTGATGGCTGCTCTGATTCGGTATTACCGCAAATCGTGAAATGAAAAGCGCTCCCTTGCCCCTCCCGGCTGTCGACCGAAATAGTACCGCCAAGCATTTCCACATAAGCTTTTGCTATGGATAAGCCCAATCCCGACCCTTCAAATTTCCTGGTATTGGAAACATCTGCCTGCGTGAATGTATCGAATATTGTATTGAGTTTTGATTCAGGGATACCGATACCCGTGTCTTTGATAAAAAATTCCAGGGTCACAGGCTTCCCAACCGCATCACCGGAGCCGGCAGTTTCATCAGCTGAGCCAGGCCGGATGTTCAATTCAATGACTCCTGATTGGGTAAATTTTACCGCATTTCCGATCAGATTGGAAAGTATGGAGGTTAATTTTTCACTATCCGTAAATATGTTTTTCAGATGCTCAGGCAACCGATTGTTTACGATAAACTCCAACCCCTTATGTTCTGCTTCCGGTTTGAACCGGTCGGTAATGGACTCAATAAGCCCTTCGATGCTGGTTTTAGAAACAGACACCTTCATTTGTCCGGTCTGGATCTGGGAGATCTCCACAATATCGCTGATGGTATTCATCAGTCGTTTAGAATTTTCGTTAAGGATGGTGATATCCTCTTCTCTTTCACTACCGGTTAATCCCTCATTTTGGAGAAATGAAAGGTATCCGAGGATGCCACTGAACGGAATTCGGATTTCATGGGCAATATTTGTCAGAAATGCAGTTTTCAACACCGTGCTTTCCATCGTTTTCGCTTCTGCCTGTACAAGCTTTTCCTCCACCTTTTTGCGTTCGGTGATATCGCGTCCAATCCCTACCAAACCAATAATTTGGTTGTCTTTGTCGCGCAGTGGAAGTTTGGATGACAGCAACCAGCGTTTTTCCCCATTCTCATCGAAAATATACTCCTCTCTGTTCAGCACAGGTTGGCCCGATTGAATCACCGATTGATCATCAATAAAAAATTTGGCAGCCAGCTCTTCAGGATAAAAATCAAAATCAGTTTTGCCTAAAACCTCATCCTCCGAACCGGCTCCCATAAACCGAACCTCAGCGCGGTTAGCAAGTGTTTTGCGACATAAAACATCTTTGGAATAGATTGAATCGGGAATATTGTCGATGAGCGTCCGCAGCAGCAACCGTTCATTCTGGAGTATCCCCTCCGGCACTTTGCCTTCGGTTGGCAGCGGGACATGAAGTTCCGCTTTCCCAAGGTCTTCAATTTGTTGTTTAATTTGCAAATTCAAGACGGCTTTTTCTGAAAGTTCACTGGCCAATGCATGGAGCATGCGCTCTTTTTTTTCAAATTGCCTGTCATGCAGGTTCAGTTGTAGTTCATCCATTTTTTCAGGATGAACCTCGCCAATGAACCAATATGCAAGTTGATCGCCAACAGTAAGTTGTGCCATTGCGCTCCATATGCCGGCTATAAAATCTAAATCTCCTGTTAAGAAGTCGCTGATAATTTCGTTAAAACACTGATCGTAATTGCTTGGTTTTGTAATCTTTAACCCTGATGGATATACAATTACAGTAGCAACATCCATGGCTTCAGAAAACAAATCCTGAACATGCTGAAGGTGTTCCAGATCGAAAATATCAGAGAAATCTAAATCGTCAGAAATTATTGTCCGCGATTTCGTCTTTCCCATGTTTGTTGTCTATAGCTCAGTGGTTGATGAGCCCAATGACATGTCAAAGATAAAAGAAATCTGAATGACACGCTACATATAAAAAAATGAATACAAACAATTTTAAGATAAGTGAACCCTTCAAATTACATCAAATCACCCAGTGGCCCCAGGTTGATATTTAAGTCACGGTCGGTAAGGTTAAAATGTTTTTTCAACTCCTCCATTTTAATTTCGAGTTTCATCAGTGTTTCACCTAAACGTTCAATCTCTTCTTCGGTTAAGGTTCCGCCGTCAACTCTTCGCATGGCTTGTTTTTCGACCAATTTCCGGATGAGTTCCACCAGCGTGAGTACCAGTTTCGCCAATCCCGAGTCAGCATTATCTGGCGTGAGTTTCAGCTTCGATTCTTCTGAAGGAATCATTTTTTCAAATTCCCCGGAAATTTCATCCAGTGATCCGGTATTAAACAGGATTTTATTATCACTCATAGCTGTAGCATCAATTACCTGACTGTGAAATCAACAAAACTGTATGGGGGCCAGGGTCCCGTTAAAATAAAAGTTAATCCGGGATGCTGGCTTTGCAATGCTTTTACCGCATCAACCAAATCATTTTGTTTATCTTTCTCCAATAAAAAAACTGCATCTACAATATGGGTGGCTGACACCATTTTTTTAAAATCAGATACCGCGTTCAACCGGCTGAGTAGTGAAGTGATTTGAGTTATGACCGAGTCAACATAAACAAGGAGCAACTCCTCAAAACGGTGCTCTTTGAGTTTTTTGTTCACCCACTCTCTCGACGCTGAATAGGTGATCTCCTTTTCTGACAAGGGAGGATTTTTAACCTCCAACTCAGATTTTTCGATCAGTTCGGCCCTGAGCACCGATGAAACACAGAAAATTCTGAGACCGAATTCCTGTTTGCCATCGACTTTCTGCAGATTTGACCGGATGTCGGGATCGTTTCTTTCAATCATTTTAGAAATGGCATCGTTTGATTCCATCACTGAACCAAACCGAACAGGAAGCAGAGCGTAACTTTTTACCAGCGCTTCGATCACTCCGGCATAGGCAATGGCGTTCGATTGATCGGCAATTAATTCTGTTCTTCTTATATCGCTTATGATTGCGGCAATTGTTCCGTATCTGACAACCGACAACTCTGCCCCCGAAATGCCCTTCATGTCGCTTAAATGTGCGGTTAAGGTTTCAGTGTCCTCATTTGAAGAGAGGATGGCATAGATCAATTTTTCCATAACCTAATGTTCCACAATTGCTTTGCCTGACTTTAATTGCTCCATTATTTCAACCGAGCTCAACATCAGTTTCACCCCAAGATAAACCAGATCGACATCAGCAACTGAAATTACCACATCGCCAGTTAGAATGACCCCCTTGTTCAACACCCGATCGAGCAATTCAAGAATGGTGATGTCTTTTGACCTGTCAACAATGTTATCATCCATTACAATTTTTCTTTAATGGAAACAAAACTAAATGGAGGCCAGGGGCCGGTACACTCAATTTGAAAACCAAGCCCGAAATTCTTTATTTTAAAAAGTCGGGCTGTTGAAACAAATTCAATGGTTTTATCCCGGCTAATTAAGAAAGTGGCATTCAAGATCATGGTATCCTCCCTGCCTGTAAATTCTTTTGGCAGCAGATTGTTTAACTTCGTTGTTTCGCTCAGATTTTTAAACTCATCGTAACATTCCTGGCCAAAAACCTTACAAAGTCTGTCCATCTCATATTCGATCAGGTCAGCTTTTTTTCTTTTAAGCAGGAAAGCTTTGCCAGGGGAGCTGGCCATGATCTGCTTTTCAAGGGCAGCAGCCTCTTCGCTTAGCTCATCAATTTGCCGGTTGAGCGCCGTTCGATCGCAATAAATCTTCACGGCCCATTCCTCTTTCCATTCAAGGTGAATAATGTTTTCGATCAATGAATCGGCATAATCTTCAATAAATTTCCGCAGACTATCTTCTGATTTGTAAATGGTTCCGAAATTAAACGGGATCACGGTAATTTGCTCCATCATCAGGCTAATGACCCTGACATGCTCCCGTGCGTTTTTTTCAAGCCATTGAATATCCGACAAATTCGTTTTAAGATTGTCTTCAGAAAATTCACTTTCCGCAACATATTTAACAGTCACATAAAATTCATCGAACTTCAGACTTTGAATTCCTTCCCATTCAGCATCGGGCCGGAGATCGGGAGGACTATTCGATAAACAATAGGCATATATCAGACCGTTCATCATAGCAGTGTTTTTTCAGGTGAAGTGATGTTTTTTCGATGGATCAGGCTGCTTTTACTCTGAGGAGCTATCCAGCCCCTGAAAAGAATTAAGACGTTCAAAAGCGGTAATTTCAAGTTTATCATCCATTTGAACCATATAGAATAGTCGTACCTGTTTGGGAGGCATGTTCATCGCTTTTAAAAATGAATCGTCCTCGTAAACCTCCGCTATTGTTTTCCAGATTTCATTCGCTTTTTCAATTTTTATAACTGTTACATCATAACAGTTTATGTTCTCTTTCAGGAACTTGACTACTGTTTTTTTGACATCAATAATGTTACCCATGGTTTCCTCCTTTTTTCGCTATTTATTTTGCTTAACTTCTCTCACCTGCTCCAGCAATTTCAGCAATTCATCCTCTCGCCGGTCATATTCTTTTTCATCAATTTCGTCCATTTCAAACTGCAATTGCAATCGCATCAATCGCTCCTTGATGGAACCTTCATCCGACATCTCCTTATCGATCACCTCACTGATTTTCTTACCGATAAAAACAACTCCCTTTAATGGAGCAAGCAGAATATCATCAATTAAAAACATGTTACATTCCTTTCGTATTAATAACGAGATTAACAAAATTATAGGGCGGCAAAGTGCCAACATATTTGAAGGTCATCAATCCTCCAAATTTTTCATCGAGGTCATTCACCGCCTTGTCAAATGCCGGTTCAATGCTGTTTTTAATCAGAAAGGCCGCGTTGAGGATCATCATCTCGCCATAGTTATCGTTCTGTTTAAAGTCTTCCGACAAGGGATTCAGCATTGACAGAATGGTTGCTTTATACCCCTCCTTTTCCTTTTTTAACGCTTCTGCAACCATTTCTCCGATCTTCATACGCTGATAATGTGTTTTATCAACGGGAAGATTAATTAATTTTCCTTTGAGTGTCCTGATTTCATCATATTTCTCCAGTATGCTTTCATACATGGCAGCATCATGCGCAAGAATTTTCAGACCCAGCTCTTTTTTACCATCCATCTTTACCAGCAGGTCGTCGAATTTGCTGTAATCCTTTTCAAGGATTCTCTTGATCCCCGAGTCGTCGTTATGTTCTGAAATTGTTGAAAACCGCACAGGAAGAACGGTAAAACGCTTCATCATCTCTTCCAGAACCTTTTCATGTGCAATCATATTTACCCTTCGGGCTTCATAAATAATGATTGGCGAATTACTGACAACTGCCGTGATGCCATTGTATTCGATTCCGTACACCAGGTCGGCACGGGTACCGATTCCGATGTGGCCAAATTCAATCGGGCCGGAATGCCTGATGATCCCGTAAATATACTTTCCTTCCTTCGGAATTTCAACTTCAGTTCCCATGATCAGTTTTGTATTAGTCCTCTCGTTTTGTCGAACGAACATCAAAACAGATAACTTTGGTTCAAA
>DYQT01000100.1 GCA_020719165.1 Draconibacterium orientale
CGAGTGTCCCGATGTGCGCTATCGAGAATTTTTTATCTAATGGCGGAGCATTGAGGAGAATGTCTGCACTGTCAAATCCATTTGTGATCACCTCATATGATCTCGGGTAGATTTTATTAAAATCGTCGGCCATGGAATTGCTTATTACCGACACGGTAGTTGCCTCACGAAGAACAGAAATCTCAAGTTTACGATGTTTTTTATCTGCCCATTTCGTGAGTTTCAGATCTTGGTAAAAATCTATATTGGTCCAGGGATCACGAAAATCGGCCAGCCACGGGAGGTTTAATTCTGATGACATTTTCCTGGCAATCAAGTGGGTGCTGTGAGGTGGACCGGTAGAGATGATGATATCTGCAGGATGGTCATTCAGGTACTTTTTCAGAAATGCTACTGACGGACTGATCCAGAATTTCCGGGCATCGGGGATGAAAAAGTTGCCACGAATCCACACGGAAATGTCTTCAAGGGTTTTATTTTTCTTTTTTTCAGAAAGAAAGGCCGCGTTGATCTTCTCCTCTTTTTTTTGACCAAGCAGTTTTTTGTAAACATGATAGGGCTCCCATATTGGAAGTTTTATGACTTCCAAATGATCAGGGATATCTTTAAAAAGGGAAGAGTCTGTTTCGGGGTATTCCGGGTTTTCGGGAGTGAACACGGTTGGTTCCCATCCGAATTCCCGAAGGTATTTTACAAATTTCAACCACCGTTGCACACCGGCTCCCCCACTGGGAGGCCAGTAATAACTGATGATCAAGGCTTTTTTCATGCCTGTTTTTTCAGCGCTTTCCAAAGTTCAAATCCGGCCATTATTAAAACAATGGCGATTAATAAAATAGAACTTATCAGGGAAATGTTTTCACCAATGGCATATAAGCCCGGCTCAAATTTAAAGCGAACATTATGTTCGCCAGCGGGAAGAACCATGGCACGAAGCACATAATTGGCACGGAAGTGAGGGGCAAGTTTGTCATCAACATAGGCATTCCAACCCTTGGGATAATATATCTCAGAGAAAACGGCAAGTCCCTTGTTTTTGATGTTATAATGATACAGCAACTCGTTGGCTGAATAGTTAACCAGGACGATATAATCGGTTGAATCTTTGGCCGGCAGGAAGGATGTCAGCTCTCCGGCAAACGATTTATCAACAACGGCTACTTTTTGTGGATCAAAACCGTCAAGCGCTTTTATTTCCGCATCGGCATTTTCAACCATTTGAGTGCCAGATACAAACCAGGCATTTCCAAGTGCATTGTTGTTAAGGAATGCAGCAGGTTGTTTATCACGGTCGGGCAATATGAAGTATTTGGTGTTCAGCATGTTTAATACAGGAAGGCTGTCGGTTTGCATGGAGCTTACAAAAGATTGTATCTCTTGTTGAATTCCATGGTCGATGATTTCCTGGTATCGGCGAAGTTTGGCTCCGTGATACCCGCCAATTGATTTGTGATAATAGGAGGTGCCGGCATCATTAAAAGTATTGGAAGTAAGGTTAAGCACCCTGAAATCCTGAGTTGTATCCTGTAAAATCTGTGTGTCGGCAGCCGATGGTTGATAAGGGTTTTCAACGCGTGAACCGGAGGTGAAACTGTCGTTGCTGAGATAACGCTTGTTCACAGTAAATAAATCAGCCAGAATTAAAATTGTCAGGAACAAGAAAGCATATTCCTTTTTTATTTTTTTATACAGAATGGCCCATGCAATACCGCCACCCAAAAGAATGAAGATAAACGATCTGATTGAATCCATGCGAAGAAGCCGCAGACGTTCATCGCGGATGCCTTGCATCAGCCATTCGGGAATTTGGTATTGCTGTTGCATATACCGGTCGCCGGTACCAATAAAATCAAGAAAAAGCCCGGGCAGAATTGCGAAGAAGAGGGCAATGCCGGCAGAGATGATAAATGCTATCTGAATTCCCTTAAAGAGTACTTTCTGATCTTGTTTCCGATCGCTGATCTCTTTGAGGGCGAGGATACCCAGCAAGGGGATGGTGAATTCTGCAATTACGAGGATCATAGAAACAGCCCTAAATTTATTATATCCAGGGAGATAATTCAGAAAAAAGTCGGTCAGAGGCATCAGATTGTGACCCCACGAAAGCAGGATAGATAAAATAGTTGCTGCCAGCAACCACCATTTTACTGGTCCTTTCACTATGAAAAGTCCAAGAAGGAAGAGGAACATAACAATGGCGCCAACATACACCGGGCCGGAAGTGAATGGTTGCGCTCCCCAGTAGAGGAATGGCAAAGGCTGGCTGATGAACTGGCTGATTGATTCGTCGGGGATGTTGTTGGCTTTCATCGCTTCTGCGATTTTCGAATTCGAAGAAACCTTTGCACTTGACGACCCTCCATAAAAATCGGGAATGAGCAGGGTCATTGTTTCGCCAACCCCATAACTCCATTGGGTTGCATAATCTTTATCAAGACCTGAGGTTCTGTTGGCTTTTTCCGATGAAAGTTCAGATTTCCCGCGAATGGTGTATTTCCCATATTCCCAGGTTGCCCATAAACTGGTTATGTTGGTGAGCACTGCAAAAACAAGGGCGATCAGCAGGATGCCCACGCCTTTGAGAAATGGTGTAAGCTCTTTGACGCGGATGGCATCTATCAGTTTAGCCAAACCATAGAGCACCGCAATCATGGCAAGGTAATAGGTAATCTGGGGATGGTTTGCTTTTACTTCAAGAGATAAGAAAACAGCAGTCATCAGGCAACCCCAGAGATATTTTCGATTCATGGTCAGGATGATTCCTGCCATAACGGGGGCCATATAGGCGATTGCGTGTGCTTTTGAATTGTGTCCTGCATCAATGATGATGAAAAAGTAGGAAGAGAATGCAAATGCTGTAGCCCCTGCTATAGAGAGCCAGGGATCGACTCCCATTACAAGAAGCAGGATGAAGAATCCCAAAAAATAGAGAAATACAAGGCTGGCCGGGTGTGGTAACCCCAGCGTCAACACGGTGTCAAGATGGCCAATGAGGTTAGAGGCATATTTGGCAGATATCTGATAAGCAGGCATCCCGCCGAACATGGAGTTTGTCCATAGAGGTTCCTGGCCGGTTTTCGCCCTGAAATCTATAATTTCCTTTGATACACCCTTGAAATTCACAATATCGCTCTGCATAATTTTTTTGCCTTCAAGCAGAGGGCTGAAGTAGACCATGGTTACAATCAAAAAGATCGCAATGGCTGCCAGGTATGGAAAGAGCTTTTTGAAATTGATTTTTTTCATGTCAGTAGCTTAGAAAATCTGTGAATGTATGCAAATAAAAAAAGAAGATAAACAGATGTTATCTTCTTTCAACAAACAAAATTGCGTAAAATTTGGATTGATCCTGTCAATCAAGAAAAGAATTATTATTCTTTGTCTAATTTTTCATCAGAAACAGTCAGTTTTTTTCTTCCTTTAGCCCTTCTGGCAGCCAATACCTTACGTCCGTTGGCGGTAGCCATGCGTTCACGAAAACCATGCTTGTTTTTTCTTTTCCTGTTCGAGGGCTGGTATGTTCTCTTTGTCATTGTCTGTTAATTTGGGAGTGCAAAAATACACAATTTTTGGAACTTACCAAGCCTGAATCATAAATTAATGACCATATTTTTTCTATCTTTGTCTGAAATTCATAAAAAACAGGTATATGTCATTTAAAATTAGCCTGATCAGAAAGACAAAATGGTTTTTTTATCGTTTCAGGGTTCATGTGCTGATTGAACCTTTTTCGGGTTTTTTGCTAAATCTCGCTTACTTATCAAAAGTTTCAAAATGGATCAGTCAGAACAGAAATGTTGCATTCAATGATTTTTATTCTGCCGGGTGGGATTATCAGAAACGTTATAAATTATACGACTATATTTTTACGTCAAAAAAGCTTGATCAGGCGCTGTGTTATCTGGAATTCGGTGTATCCGGAGGTTATTCGTTCGACTGGTGGGTCAAAGCCAACAATCATCCCGATTCAACATTTACAGGATTTGACACCTTTGAGGGTTTGCCTGAGGACTGGGGTGGCTTCAAACAAGGAGCAATGACTGCAAATATTCCAAAAATGGATGATCAGCGTGTGGAATTTCTGAAAGGTCTTTTTCAGGATACCCTGCCTGGCTTTGTCAAAAAATTTGACGCAAACAGCCGGAAAGTCATCATGATGGACGCTGATTTGTTCACATCAACCTTATATGTGCTGACCATGCTGGCGCCTTATTTGAAAAAAGGAGATATCATCCTTTTTGACCAGTTCAATGTGCCCATGCATGAATTTCTCGCTTTCCAGTTATTTACGTCAAGTTTTTACCTCAAATTCAACCTGATTGGCGCTGCAAACAATTATTACTTCTGTGCCTTTGAGATGGTATAGAGAATTTATTGACTTCCAAGGCTGTAATGGCCAGTGTTTAACGCGCTATTTTTTCAAAAACACAGATTTACAGACAATGGCATTGTTTGCCAGCACAAGAATGCAATATGTGCCGGGGGTTAGTCTGGAAAGATCAAGTTTTGTGTCACCTCTGGAAATTGGCTCGCAAAAAACTAACCGGGCATGAACATCGAAAATTTCCACCTGGAGTGGCAAAGACTTTTGATTCTGATCAGGCGGTAGTTGAACGAAAAGATTGTTTATCACCGGATTTGGCCTGATTGAAAAAAGCAGATGTGCAGTTCCTGTTTGATTACTGACCGAATCATTCAAACCTGCCGGCCATTGACATCCAGTAGGGGGATCAGGCATCGTTCGCGATGAATACAGAACAGGCGAATAACCACAGCTATTTTGTTCACGGAATGCAAAATCAACCTGCTGGCCTGGTTTGAAGGTTCCAAAATTGCATGTTGAAATACCTCCCTGCTGGTGAATTGTTCCGGGAAGCCATGTCAATCCGTTATCCAGACTATAATCACACCCGAAAATGTTTGCATGAACAGGCGTTTTAATGGCGAATCGACATTGAGAATCTACCTGTGATGGAACGAATTCATCGGAAGGAAGCGCCGGAACATCTGGTGAGATATAAAGGGATATGGTGTCGTATTCACTGTATCCGGATGGAAAATGTGCTTCTAAAAAAATTGGGTATGATTGACCTGCCGTGATATTTGGTTTTTTCCAAATGAGCATTTCATCGGGAGGCTGGGGGATAGGTAATAATACTTTCTTCATCTCGAAGCCGGGTGATGTCCAACTGGTAACAATGTTGGGGTAATAAGGGGAGCTGATGGTTTTTTGGGAAGTTTCGGGGGAGGTGGCCGTCGCACAAATCTGATTTTGTTCGTCGGTGATGGCGATGGAAGAAGCTTTGGAACTGGTTTTCTTATACATCCTCACATAATCAACAAACATTGCCTGAGGAAAATCGGCAGCATTTGGAATCCCCGACTGATTGCCAACAGTGTTATACCCTGAATTAAACCGCACGCAAAATGGTGCAACAGGCTGATTGTAATGCGGGGATGGGATGCAGAATGGCGGGATTTTTGTCAGGTCAAGTTCTTTCACCAACTGATTGTTGACAAACCATTTGATGGAGGTGGTGTCCCATTCCAATCCGAAAGTGGTCCAATTCACAGAAAGATCATATGGCTGACCTGAATTGGTAAGATAAATGTTGTGGCTTTGTGAAACATGTGTTCCATTATATGTCCAATGATAGGCTCCGTTAAAAATGTTGTTGTTGACTCCGTTTAGTTCAAAAACATCAATCTCGTTCCATGGACCAGGAGTGCCGGGATTTTCCGGGGTGCCAATTCCCCAAAGCCAGCATGCGGCTCCTTGTCCGGTCTTGGTGAAGAGTTTTACCCTTGTTTCAAGATATCCCGGGGCATAAAAATAGTAACTTTTAAATGCGGTATCCCGAACACTCATGGTTTTTATTTCGCCAAAAGAATAGGGGCAACCGGGCATCTGCTGATCAATGGAATTAAAGATTTTTGCTGATCCGTTTTCAATCACAATGTTTTTCGGGTTTATGGCAAAGCCACGCAAACATTCGCCATATTTATCATCGCCAGGGGTACTGCGGTTCCATCTCTCCGGGTTCAGGCTATCTGTAATGAATTCGTCACTGAAGATCAGGTTCCAGCCTGGTTTTTCGGGTGGGTTTGGAAATGGAATGGGCGAGATGCCCATCGACTTATTTTCCCCGCCGTTAAGGCAGTATAGAATATCCCAGGGGGTATTTTGGGCCTCCATGTTATTCAGGAGCACGGATGAAACGAACAGCGCAAGGAAAACCAGGATTTTCATCAATACAAAAATAGGCAACATTCTGACAAAAAAAAAGAGGCTGGATAATAATTCGATCCAGCCTCTCCTGATATAGAAGACATTGTTTATTTGACAGGAATGTTTTTCAACGTTTCGACCAGAAAATCATAAAACTTCTGAACGGTAGCGATGTTTACCTTTTCATCGGGGGAGTGAGGATAACGGATGGTCGGCCCAAATGAAATCATGTCCCAGTTTGGATAGGCACCGCCCAAAATACCGCATTCAAGCCCAGCATGAATAGCCATAATTTTTGGGATATTGCCATATTTGTTGTTGTAAACATCCTGCATGGTTTTAAGTATTGGTGAAACCGGATTTGGTTTCCATCCAGGGTACCGCCCATCGAATACGGATGTGGCGCCTGCCAGATCGAATACACTTTTAATCATTTGTTCGAGTTCCTCCTTGGCCGAATCGACGGAACTACGCATGAGGTTCATAATTTTTATGGTTCCATTTTCTGCTTTGACAATTGCGAGGTTGTTTGAAGTTTCGACAAGCCCGGGCATTTCGTTGCTCATGCGCATCACCCCGTTGGGACATGCATAAATTGCATTCAAACAATTTAAAAGGACGGTTGGGTTGATGACAGCTTTTGGAGTTTCGGCAGCAACGGCTTCGATCTTCAAAGTGGGTTCAACAGCCGAAAGTTCATTTTTTATCTCCATTGCAAGATTTGACAAACATTCAATAAAACCGGCGCCATTGCCTGTCGGAATGGCTACATGGGCAAAGGCTTCGCGCGGGATTGCATTGCGAAGGCTGCCACCATCGATAGAGGCTACCTGAAGTCCGTGTTTTTGGAATCCATGATAAAGCACCCTGTTCATAATCTTGTTGGCATTGCCTCTGCCAAGATGGATGTCAACACCGCTGTGGCCGCCTTTCAGTCCGGTAATGTTGATTTTGTACCCGGCAAAATCTCCGGTTAATGGCTGTTCTTTATATTCGAAGGTGATGTTGCCGTTGGTACCGCCGGCACAACCGATGTAGAGTTCTCCTTCATCTTCAGAATCCATATTGAGCAGGATATCTCCGTGTAAAACTCCCGGTTTAAGCCCGGTTGCACCGGTCATTCCTGTTTCTTCATCGGATGTGAAAAGCGCTTCGATCGGGCCATGTTGCATATCTTTTGATTCGAGTACAGCCATGGCAGCGGCAACACCCATTCCATTGTCGGCTCCGAGGGTGGTTCCGTTTGCACGAACCCATTCGCCGTCAACGATGGTTTCGATGGGGTCTTTTTCAAAATCATGCACCTTGTCGCTGTTTTTCTGAGGAACCATATCGAGGTGTCCCTGAAGAATGACTCCCAAGCGATTTTCCATTCCGGGAGTTGCAGGTTTTCTTATGATCACATTCCCCACTTCGTCCTGGATCGTTTCCAATCCGAGGTTTTTACCGAAATTGTAGATGAACTCCCTGATCTGGTCTTCTTTTTTGGAAGGACGCGGGATTTGTGTCAGACTGTAAAAATTCTTCCACAGTGCTTTGGGATCGAGTTGTAAGATTTCTTTGCTCATGATGAGATTGCTTTAAAATGTTATGGTGTGAAGCGTTTGTTTTTTGATAATTGGATAACGTTAAAAGTAAAAATTTATTTGGCGTGCAGTTCTTGTTTCTTCTGAATTTCACGGAAAGTGATATACCGTTCCTGGTAAAGTACCGACAGAAAATTGGTCACTCTTACTTCGGCTTCCTCTACTGGCTGAAGCTCATCAGGAAACTGCTGACAGAGTTTCAGGCAGATTTGTGATACATTTAATTCTCCGTCAATCATCAGCCAGGTATGGCCTCCAAACCGATCGAGTTTGATGGGAATGAACTGACCTTTAGAATTTGGTTGGAAAAGGGTTGAATTGATCCGGTTTTTGAATCGGGGCATCATAATAGAAACCCCGCCATCGTCGCGTAACTCATGACCCAGCACCCTGACGGGCTTTAGGTCAAGAAAGTTTGCTTTTTTAAAAAAACGGCGGCGTTGAAAAAAATTCATCGATGTTTAAAAGGTTTGGCGCTTTTTTGACCCTTTGCAAAATCCCTCCCGGGAAGGGAGGGATTTTGCTGATCATTTTCTTTTAGAGCGAAAAGGGCAGAGAACTTTGATTTACATACCCGAAGCAGGTGGAGCAGGATCAGTGGGTTTTCCGGCATTTTTCAATGGTATCTGGATCAGGACATAGGCGATTATGGCCAAAATCACGAAACTGATATAGAAAGTCGGCGTTTGGAAGAAGCTGAAATAGTTATACAGGAAAATGTTGAACACGGCAAAAATTGCGATGAGCAGCCCCATGAGGGCCTCACCGGCAATCATCCCCGAAGCGAGCAATACGCCGGTGTTTTCAACTCTGACTTTTTGTGCCGCGTTGTGATTTCTTTTTTCCGAATACATCTCCACTGCGCCTTTTATCAATCCTCCAACAAAAATGGCAAAGGTGGTTTCTATCGGAAGATACATGCCCACGCTTACGAGCATGGGGCTTTTGACCTGCATGAGGATAAAGGCTACCCCCATGAGCATACCTGCAATGATAAGGGGCCAGCCCATTTGGCCCTGCACGATGCCCCGTGAAAGGATAGCCATCAAACTTGCCTGGGGTGCTGAGAGGTTTTTGCTGCCAAAGCCACCCTGGTAGCCAAGATTTTTGCCGCTGGCGATATCGCCATCATTCAGGAAAGCAAGCACCACAAACATCACGGCACCTGCCAGTATTACGCCGAGGATGTCTCCGATTTGCATCCGCCAGGGGGTACCTCCAAGGATGTGCCCTGCTTTTAAATCCTGGAGCATTTCGCCAGCCACGGCTGCTGAAACACAAACAATTGCAGCTACACCAAGAACGGTTGCCACCCCTGCATCTCCCTGTACACCGAGGGCAACAAGGATGAGGGCTGTGACGACCAGTGCAGTGAGTGTGAGCCCGCTGATGGGGTTATTCGATGATCCCATGATTCCAACCAGATATCCCGACACCGAAGCAAAAAAGAAAGCCAGAATGATCATGACGGTAGAAGCAACGATTGCGATGAGCAGGTTTGTTTGAAAGATAAAGTAGGTGATGCCGAAAGTGAGTATGGCAACCAATGCGATTCCGGCCATGATCCATCCAAAGCTGATGTCCTTTTCATTTCTTGGAACATTGTGTTCGATTCCGGTGGCGGCTTTTTTGACATCTTTCACCGAACGGGCGATTCCTGTGGTAAGGCTTTTCCTCATTTTAAACAGGGTAAATGCAGCGCTCACCAACATCCCTCCAATTGCAATCGGGCGAATGATGTATTTCCATATCTGGTTGATTTCGTAAGTGGGATCGGTAACCTTGGCCATGGCCGCATCGAGTGTCATGGTAGGGTCTTTGGCCATCAAAAAGGCTGCCCAATCCTGAAAGTTAATGCTGGGAATCAGAAAGTACATGATCATGGGTGCCATCAAACCCCAGGCAAGAATTCCTCCGCTAAAGTTGAGGGCCCCCAGCTTTGGGCCGATGATGTAGCCAACGCCCATGTATGCCGGGCTAACCCCGGGGGAGCTGAGCAACATGCCGCCCTGGCCGGTGAAAACAGTACCAGTGATTGTTTGTTTGCCAAAAATGATAAACTTTTCCCAGAGGTATTGAAACAATTTAAGTTCACCCAGAATTTTAATAAATGCACCCAGGCCCATTGACCAGAATAAAAACTTAGATCCGCCAGAACCGCCCTGCCCAGCTTTGTGAATTTCGGCTGCAGCCACCGATTCGGGAAAAGGGAGTTCAGCATCTTCCACCATCACCCTGCGAAGCAGCGCCACAAACATAATTCCAAGGATTCCGCCTGCAATGAGAATGAGTGAGGATGTGATATAATGTCCCATGGTGAAAAACTCGGACCATATGCCTGAAACAAAAAATGCAGGCAGGGTGAAAATGGCTCCGGCAGCCACTGATTCGCCAATGGAGCCCACTGTACGTGTGAAGTTTTCTTCGAGGATAGAACCCTTCATTAACCGAAGGATCGCCATGCCAAGCACAGCTGCCGGATAGGTTGCGGCAATGGTCATGCCTGCTTTGAGTCCGAGGTATGCATTGGCAGCGCCCAGAATGACGGCAAAGAAAAGGCCAATGATTAACGCCCGAACGGTAAATTCTTTCATGTTCGTCTCTGCAGAGACGAAAGGAATAAACTTCTTGTGTTCAGCCATAAATACTGATTTAAGGTGGTTAAATATTTGTGTGAATAGGTGGCTAAATTATAAAAAGTTATGGAGGTGGACTAACTTCTTGGTGATAAAATATTCATCCGGGAAAAAAGTGGAGAGTTCCCATGTCGTCGACTGTGCCCTGATAAGATTCAGGTCCGTTTCAATTTCTCCGCCTGTGAGGTACAATATCCCATTTGGGATGGTGTTGAAACCGTTTGGTTTAACACGTTTTTTAACCATGGAAACGAAAAGCGGCAGTTTTGAGACTGCCCGGCCTGTAACATAGTCGAATGAACCTTTCAATGATTCAAACCGGGCGTTGATGGTTGTTACATTGTCCAGTTTCAACGCGGAGGCGATGGCCTCTATGACTTTGATTTTTTTACCAATGGAGTCGACCAGCGTGAATTGTACGTCGGGAAATGAGACAGCAAGTGGTATTCCGGGGAACCCTCCACCTGTTCCTGCATCCAGAACGGAGGTTCCGGGTTTAAAGGAGATGATTTTAGCAATGGACAAGGAGTGCAGAAAATGGTGTGTTGCCAGTTGATCGATGTCTTTGCGCGAAATCAGGTTGATCATCGAATTCCATTCGCAATAAAGGGTTTTCATGGCAGCAAACTGCTCAATCTGGCTTCTGCTCAGATTTGGGAAATAATCAGCCGGGATGTTGCTCATAAAACAAAACCGTCCGGAGTAGCAAGGGCTAATCCGGACGCATTCATATTATTCATTGACAAAAGAATATTATTCCTGTTTTGGTTCTTCGGGGGCAGTTTCTGTTTCGCCGTCAGCTGTTTTTTTCTTGGTTTTAGCTGCCTTTGGCTTATCTTCAGCACCATCAACATGCTCGTCGGGTTTCTTACCCGTCTTCTTTGTTGCGGCCATCGCATGAGGTGTTGCCAGTTCTTCGGGTTCAATTTTGGCTTTCGGCTCAGCTTTTGGAGCAACAGGTACAATGTTTTTTTTCTTTTTACGCGATCTGCTTACACCGGCTGACCCGATGATGATTTTGCCACGTTTTGTTTTTTTATCTCCTTTTCCCATAATAAAATGTATTATTAATTTCTGACAATCGGCAAAGGTATGAAATAATTACGAATTACGATTGACGAATTACGATTTTCAGCGATTCAGCGAGAATATTTTTTTACTTTTCCAACACATAGCTTGAT
>DYQT01000101.1 GCA_020719165.1 Draconibacterium orientale
GCGAACCACTGCCAATGGATTTGTCGTTGTCCCTTACTTTTTCTTTGTATTCTCTTACGTCGCGCAAACCGACCAATGCCACCGAAGAGGGGAAAGCGTCGGGACGAAGCTGGAAACCATCGCGCAACTGGCGAAGGATGGAAACCAGGGTGTCGTCGTACAAGGCATCAATCTCGTCTAATAAAAGTATCAAAGCCTAAGGAACAAAGGCTCCCTGCCTTGCAATTGTTTTGCATAAAACCACCCGGATTATGCCTCGTTGGTGCCTTTCACCATGAGTTCTCAAGCGTGTTCAAGTGTGAGAAATCAGAGCGTAAAGATTTCAATTTGCTGTTATTTTTATAACAATTTATTTTAAACCGAAGCCATCACACCGGTTTTTTTTGTATTTTGCACTGCTATAAAACCGTCTGGTTATACCTGTTCATCACGGCTCCAAATATTCTGATGATATGTTTTTCAAACAAAAACCCCACAACAAAGCCGGGAAAGCCATTTTTAAAAAATATGTTAAATTCAGGTCATCCATTTATGGCCGGGTCGTTTTAATTATCACGGCTTTATCTGTTTTTCTGTTCGTCTCCTTCAGCCTGATTTTTAAGTCAGTCAATGAAGAGTATCTGAATACGATCATCCGTCAGAATGGAAACAACATCGGATACATCGTGGAGGGCGCGCTGTATCACTCTATGCTCAAAAACGATAAAAGCTCCCTGCAATACACCCTTGATGTCATCAATACCCTGCCTGGAATTGACGAGGTGAACATGTACGACGGCGATGATGATCTTGTATATTCAACCATCGACTCCGACACAAACAACAGCCACGGCAACCCGAATTGCATTAGTTGCCACATCAATATCAGGTCGATGTTCCCGGATAACGGGAAATCATACAAGATCATAGATGTTGACAGCGATTGTAAAATGATCCGGAATGACAAGGGCGGCCGGCACTTGTTGATCAAATCACCCATTCTGAATGAAAAATCCTGCTATCTCAGCTCCTGCCATGCCCATAAAGTCACCGATACCCTGCTGGGCTCCCTGGTCATTAAAATTCCATTAGACGATCTGGATGCAGCGGTTGTGAAATCATCAACCGAGTTTTTCCTTCTGGCCATTTTCACCACACTCTCACTATTCCTGATCCTGATATATTTTACCCGGAAAAGAATTAAAGACCCGCTGAACGAGTTAATTAAGGTCAGCATTGCCGTGGCAAACGGAGATAAAAGTACCCGGGTGGAGATATCGCCCGGCCACCTCGATGACATGAGAATGGTTTCCATGGCTTTCAATGACATGCTCGACAACCTGCAGTCGGCCAATGATGAACTGGAAAACTGGTCGCAGCAACTTGAGTATAAAGTTCAGAAAAAATCGGAGGAGTTGGGCGCCGCCCAAAACGAACTGATGCATGTGGAGCGGCTGGCCTCGCTTGGAAAACTGTCATCCTCGGTAGCGCATGAAATTAACAATCCTTTGTCTGGCATATTAATTTACACCAAGCTGTTATACAAACAATTAAGCAACTCCGAGGTGAATGTTACCAAGCGCGATTCCATGCTCAAACATTTGAAAATGATTGAGAATGAAACGAAACGTTGCGGCGAAATTGTAAAAGGGTTGCTTGATTTTTCGAGAAAAGACCAGGATGATTTTGAACCTAAACATCTGCATGAAATATTGCAGGATACGTTTGATTTAATGACACACCCTCTTAAAATTGCCAACATACGGTTTCTGTCTGATTTCGCGGCAAAATCAGATTTCATTTACTGCAGTCCGAACCAGATTAAACAAGCCTGTGTGGCAATGCTTGTAAATGCCTCCGAGGCTGTGCTTGATAACGGGGAGATCACCATCAGAACCAAAAACGCCGATGCCGATTCGATCAACCTGGAGATCTGCGACAACGGGCTGGGGATTGCCGCCGAAGACATTCCCCATATTTTTGAGCCTTTCTTCTCAACCAAACAGGATGCCAGTGGCATCGGATTGGGGCTGGCCATCGTTCATGGCATTTTCCAAAACCATAAAGGAAAAATAAATGTCAAATCAGAGGTGGGAAAAGGAACCATTATTTCGGTAACGTTGCCGTTAATCAGAAATTAAAGTTAATTCAACATGGCGAAAAAGATCTCTATATTGATTGTTGACGATGAAGAATCTGTCAGAGATTCATTGTACAGTTGGTTTATCGAAGACGGATATCATGTTGAATGTGCCGAAAATGCCAGAAAAGCGCTGACCATCCTTGAATCCGTTCAGTTTGACATCGTTTTGGCCGATATTAAAATGCCGGGAATGGATGGACTGGAGATGCTGAGAAGAATAAAGGCATATAAACAGGATACCATCGTGATCGTGATGACAGCCTTTGCCACCGTTGACACCGCGGTTAAAGCCCTGAAAGACGGTGCATTTGACTACATTACCAAACCTTTCGACCCCGACGACTTAACCCATTTGATCAGAAATGCCACCAAGCAGATATCGCTGACCGATGAAAATGAAACCCTGAAGAAAAAGGTCGTCTCGCTCGAAAATGTGGAAGACCTTATCGGCAACAGCGAAGCCATGAAAAATGTGCTCAGGGAGGTCGAAAGCGTGGCACAAACCAGTTCATCAGTGATCATAACCGGCGAAAGCGGCACCGGCAAAGAGCTTGTGGCCAGGGCTATTCATGCCAATTCTCCCCGGAAATTTTTTCCTTTTGTCAGTGTTCATTGCGGGGCGCTGACAGAAAGCCTGCTTGAAAGTGAATTATTCGGCCATGAAAAAGGGGCTTTTACCGGTGCCATGTATAACCGGAAGGGCCGATTTGAAATGGCCGACAGCGGATCGATCTTTCTGGATGAGATTGCTACCATCTCCAATAAAATGCAGGTGGAGCTGTTGCGGGTTCTCGAAACAAAATCATTTATCCGCGTAGGCGGAAATAAAGAGATAACCTCCGATTTCAGGGTGATCTGCGCAACCAATAAAGACCTGAAAAGTCTCGTTGAAAAAGGCACCTTCAGAGAAGACCTTTTTTACAGGCTGAATGTGGTAAATATCCACATTCCGCCATTGCGCGAGCGCATGAGCGACATTCCACTGCTGGTTGATTATTTTATCAGAAAGTACTGCACCTCGATGAATAAACCGCCTTTGCCAATTGACCAGGCCGCCCTGGTGAGATTGCAGGCATTTAACTTTCCCGGGAATATCCGCGAGCTTGAGAATATGATTGAACGGGCCATTGTGGTTGGAGATGGTAAAAAGATCAGCCTGAGAGACCTCCCGCTTGAAAAAACCATCGTGAGCAATTCTGCCGAAAGTCTCGATGATTTCGAAAGGGCATTCATCCTGCAAATTCTTATCAAATACAATTGGAACATCTCCCGCACCGCAAAAGCACTCAAAGTTGACCGGGTGACCCTCTACAACAAAATCAAAAAATACGATTTAAAACCTGCAGATCAACAATAGCGCCTGATGAGTCTGCAAAACATCACCATAATCTCTTTTGGGTATTTCGAGAAAGATATGCTTGAAAAGATCGCAGACGCGGTGAAACTCGAATTTCATTGCTCTCTCAGTCTGAAAGAGGGGCATATTGACCTGAGTGAATATTATGATCCCGGAAGAAGACAGTACAACGGCAACGAACTGTTGAAACATGTCAGCGCCATCCAGATGCCGGGATCATGCAAAACCCTGGGATTGTTCAATGTAGATCTTTTCATTCCAATTCTGACCTATATTTTCGGCCAGGCCTTCCTGGGCGGACCGTGCGGCATTGCCTCACTGTACAGGTTGAACAACACCAGTTATGGCATGGAGCCAAATGCTGATTTGCTGCTCAACCGCTTCAAAAAAGAGGTGATCCATGAGTTGGGTCATACGTTTGGACTCATCCATTGCAACAATCCAACTTGTGTGATGCGGTCGGGAACCTATGTTGAGGATATTGATCAAAAAGAACATTCGCTATGCCTCAAATGCCGGAAAGAGCTCGAATTGTAAGGGTATTTCTAATATATTTGCGTCCAAATTGAACACTATGGATAAGCGGATAAAATCCCAACCACCTGCAAATCAGAAAAAGCGCACCCCTGTTGCGAAGCCACCGGTAACAAAAGCCAGTCAAAGCAACGCTCTCATCAACAACCCCCTGCTCCTCTCCTTCGTTATTCTCGCTTTAACTTTCATTGTATTTCTGCCGGTATTTACCAGCGAATTTTTAACCACCTGGGATGACAAAACATACATCCTCGATAACACGATGATCCGGTCGATCACAATGCAGTCGGTTAAAGAGATGTTTTCGTCGCAGGTAGGCGGCACCTATGTTCCGCTGCCATTGCTCTCATACGCCATCGAATATAAATTATTCGGGTATTCATCTGTGGCCTTTCATACAACAAACCTGCTGATTCATCTGTTTTGCACCCTCTTTGTTTTCATGATTCTCCGGGGGCTGCATCTTAAACCACTTTTTGCCGCTATTGGTGCGCTGATCTTCGGAATTCATCCGATGGGTGTCGAATCTGTTGCCTGGGTTACCGAACGTAAAGACCTTTTATATACCTTCTTTTATCTGGCCTCCCTCATCGCCTATCTCAACTACCTGAACAAGAAGCCCCGTTCATATAAATATCTGTTTATAAGTCTCGGGCTGTTTTTCCTCGCCCTGTTCTCGAAAATCCAGGCAGTTTCTCTGCCATTAGTGCTTCTGGCAATCGATTTTTATATGAAGCGGCCTATCAAAATCAATCTGGTGATCGAGAAAATTCCATTTTTCATCCTCTCGTTGATTTTCGGTATTGCCGGAATCTTCATTTTACAACATGTTGGAGCACTTAAAATCAACGAATTGCATACCCTGTCTGAACGGCTTTTCTATGGCGCTTATACCTATGGCATCTATCTCATCAAATTTATCGCTCCGTTCGGACTAAGCGCCCTGTATCCCTACCCTGCAAAAACAGGCGAACTCCTTCCTGTCATATTTTATCTGAGTCCGCTGCTGGTGGCATTGGTCGCTTTTGCAACCTATAAAAGTTATCGCCGGGGAAATGCCATCCCCTTTGGCATCCTGTTTTTTACCCTGAGTGTTATTTTCCTGCTGCAGATTTTCGGGGCGGGACAAGGTTTTATGGCCGACCGCTACACCAAGATTCCTTATGTGGGGCTCGTTTTCATCGTTGGCTGGTGGAGTCAGCAATATATTGAAAAGCACCAGGATCGAAAATTTATGGTGTTTTCAATACTTGCTTTTTTTGTGGTTTTTTTCATGATCCTTGGTTTTCAACGTGTCCGGATCTGGAAAAACGGGGAGACCCTCTGGACCGATGTAATTACAAAGTATCCGGATAAAGATTCACGTCCTTTTGCCTGTCGCGGCATTTATTACAAAGAGATCAATGAACCTGATAAAGCGTTGAAAGATTTCAACCGGGACCTCGAACTCGATCCGAACGATGTGGAGATCATGCAGTTCAGAGGCAACATTTACTTCAACAAAGGAAAGGATGATTCGGCCTATGCCGACTATAACAGGGCGGTGAAGATCAGGCAGGACAATGCACTTACATTTGGAAACCTCGGGGCGATTTATGTTCGTCGAAACCAATATGATTCTGCTTTGTACAACCTCAACAAAGCCCTTGAAATGGACACCACGCAGCATTTTTCTTATGCCAACCGCGCAGTTGTTTATGGCGCCCTGGGAATGCCCGATAAATCTGTTTCCGACTTCAAACAATTCCTGAAATCAAATCCGAATGATGAGCGGGTGTTGTTCAGCATCGCCATGATATACTTCAACAAGGGCGAAATGAAAGAGAGCATACCCTGGTTAAACCGGGCCATTGCCATTAAACCAGGTTTTGCCAATTACATTTGGCTGAGATCAATGGCCTACAAACAATTGGGAGATAAAGCCAATGCACTCAGCGATGCGATAAAAGCGAAGGATTTAGGGCAGTCGGTACCGGACGATTATCTGCAATCGCTTCAGTAGGCCCCAACCGGTTGGGTGAATTTAAACCAAACCGCTCAATTAAACCCTGAGATCAATGAAAAAATTGCAACCAAGCACGACCGCGAAAAAGAGGCCGGTACCGGTTAAAAAAGAACAGATTACCGCTCAGAAACCTTCCGGGAACGACTCCTCTGTCTATTACGCGGTTGTGATCGTTATCATTGCCTGCTTTATTTTCTACGGAAACACGCTGCGCCTGAAATATGCCTACGACGATCTGATGGTCATTACAGGAAACCAGTTTACAAAGCAGGGATTTCAAGGCATCGGCGACATTCTCACTACCGATTTTTTCACCGGCTTTTTTGGTAAGGATCAAAACATGGTTTCCGGTGGCAGGTACCGGCCGCTCTCTCTCGTTACTTTTGCCATCGAACACCAGTTTTTTGGAGAAAATCCTCTACTGAGTCACCTGATAAACGTGCTGTTGTTTGCCGGTACCGGCATCATGTTGCTTCTGTTACTCAGGAAATTCTTTGCCTCAACAGATTTTCAGCGAAAGAAGGGGGCCTGGTATTTTTCACTCCCCCTTCTGGTCAGCCTGCTTTTTGTAGCTCACCCGGTACATACCGAAGTTGTGGCCAACATCAAAAGCCGTGATGAGATTCTGGCGCTGCTGTTTTGTCTGGTCACCCTCTGGTTCTCCTTAAAATATGTTGAAAAACAGAAATTTTCGCTGCTTTTACTCAGTGGCATATCTTTTTTTCTGGCATTGCTCGCCAAAGAAAATTCGGTAACATTCATCATCATACAGCCTGTCACATTCTATTTCTTTACCCGGAATAACCTAAAAAACAACCTGATAAGCGTTATCCCGCTGATCATCTCAACGCTGTTTTTCCTCCTTATCCGGCAATCGGTAATAGGTCATTCAACCAACCCGCTTGAGAATGACCTGATGAACAACCCATTCGTTCAAATGACGCTCTCGCAGAAATATGCCACCATCCTTTATACCCTGGGGCTTTACCTCAAACTGCTCATCTTTCCGCATCCTCTCACCTCCGATTATTATCCTTACCACATTCCCATTATCAATCCCGGCGACTGGCGTGCAATCGTTCCACTCATCCTTTATCTGGGGATGATTATCTACATTGTTTTTAAAACGGGCAAAAAAGAGCTTCCAGCCTATTGCTTTCTCTATTTCCTGGTCACAATTTCCATTGTGTCGAATCTTGTATTTCCCATCGGCGCCTTTATGAGCGAACGGTTTCTTTTTATGCCATCCCTGGGTTTCTGCATCCTGCTCGGCGCCGGGATCATCTGGGTCGCAAACCGGTTTCCTGTTGACAGTGTTTTCAAAAAGATGATGATCCCGGGACTGATGACCCTCATATTAACCTTGTATGCCTATAAAACCATCAGCCGCAATGCCGACTGGTACGACAGTTATACCTTGTTTACCACCGATGTTCATGTGTCGGCAAACAGTGCGAAAGGCAATGAAGTGGCCGGTGAATATATCATGTTAAAGGCAAACCAGATTCAGGACAAGGCCACCAAGGACAGTCTGCTCCGTCGTTCGATCAGCTATCAGCAAAAAGCGATCAGCATTTATCCGAAGCAGATCATCGCCCTCATTAACCTTGCTGCCGCCTATTATGAATACAACAAAGATTACGACACGATTCTGGTTGTGTACAAAACCATTCTTACACATCTTCCTGACAATGAGCAGATTTACGCTTTTTTTAACACCCTCATGAACAAATACGACAACGTTGACCACAAGATCAGGTTGTACGAAAACCTGCTTGAGGTTAATCCTCAACGATGGGATGTGAACATTAACCTTGGGGCGCTTTATCTGGGGGGGAAACAAGATGCGGTGCATGCATTGCCTTATCTTGAAAAGGCAGTAAGTCTGAAACCCGATGATTTTGCCGTGCAAAACTACCTTGGCTCCGCTTACGGCGTGCTGAGAGACTGGGACAAAGCCAGGATTCACTTCGAACGTGCAGAAAGCATCCAGCCCGGTGATCCCGAACTCAATAAAAATCTTGCCATTGTTTACCAGAATCTCGGTAATCAGGAAAAGGCCAGGGAGGCATTGATGCGTGCCAACAAACAGCAGAAAAAGTAACTCCGGCAATTAAATTTACAAGAAAGATTGGACAATGAATACCCTCAAAAACAAGAAACCTGTTAAAAAAAATCAGCCGGCAGCTCCCAAAAAGCCGACTCCCTCAAATAATGGCATCGCTGCCCGGTATATCCCCTGGATCGTTCTCACGATTCTTGCTGTGACCTTCCTGGTTTATACCCCGGCCCTGCAAAACGATTTGCTAAAAACATGGGACGACCAGGCATACGTGACCCAGAACGATCTGATAAAGAGCCTGACTCCCGGCAGTATTGCCCGGATCTTCAAGGAGGACAGAGGATTATATGCAAACTACCATCCCTTAACAACCTTATCTCTCGCATTCAACCACGCCATCTCAGGCACCGAACCTGTTGGTTACATCCTAACCAATGTATTCATCCACCTTCTGAATACATTGCTGGTTTTTCTTTTCATCCTGATGCTGCCTGGCAGAAAAATTTTTGCAGCGGCTGTGGTGGCCCTTTTATTCGGTATCCACCCGATGCATGTGGAATCGGTAGCATGGATTTCGGAACGGAAAGATGTGCTATACACCTTGTTTTTCCTGGGATCTCTGATTTCGTATCTCTACTACCTTCAGCGGAACAGTGATTTGAAGTGGTATCTGCTGGCCCTGTTGCTCTTTGCCTGCTCCCTTCTCTCCAAGGCCATGGCAGCTTCACTCCCGCTGGTGTTGCTGCTGATTGATTATTTGCATGGCCGGAAATGGAACAGCAGAACAATCCTTGAAAAAGTACCTTTCTTCCTGTTTTCGATCGGGTTCGGAATCCTGGCGATGAAAATTCAGGCCGAAAGTAACGCCACCAGCAGCGATCTTTTTTCCCTCTTCAGCCGGGTGTTGCATGCATGCTATGGTTTCACCGTTTATATTGTTAAGATACTGGTGCCAACCGGACTTTCAGCATTTTATCCCTATCCCTATCCTTTGGTGAATTCAGCCTGGGTTCTGAATCAAACACCCCCCATTTTATTCATAACCCTTGTCATAACAGTTATCTTGTGGATATTGCTAGTTATCCTGTTCCTGAAACAAGAAAAAAAATCCCGGCCTTACATCTTTGGATTTCTATTTTACACCGTCACAATTGCCATGGTGCTTCAATTTATTCCCGTTGGACGGGCAATCATGGCCGACCGCTACTCTTATCTTGCTTCGATCGGAGTTTTTTTCATCATCGCATTTTTGGCAGACCATCTTTACACACAAAAAAAATACAGGGTGGTGGTAGTTGCCGGGATATTGCTTTATTCCGCGATTTTGGCGGTGATGACTTTTAACCAAACCAAAGTGTGGAAAAACGACGAAACCCTCTGGACCAATGTGATGGAAAAGTACCCCAATGATAACCGGACCATCCTTCCGGTGGCCAACCGGGCAAATTATTACTATATGGAGAAAAGGATGCCGGAAGCCTTGCGCGATTATCTGGTTGCAGCCTCCTTTAACCCGAATGATGATGCTGTTCTGGAAAAAATCGGGCGGATCTACGGCAAAGAGATGAATAAAATGGATTCGGCGCTTTACTATTTTACCAGGGCATACGAAAAAAACAAAAACAATTTCGATGTGCTGTGCGACCTGGGCATTGTGTACGGCATACGCGGCGACATCCGGAAATCGTTGGATTTCTCGCTGCAGGCCATGAAAATTAACGACAAGGACCCCTCCCTGCTCTACAACATCGGCATCTCCTACCAGAGTTTGGGCGAAGTTGAAAAAGGAAAAGAGTATGTGGCAAAAGCCGAAAAGCTCAAAGCTGCGGCCGGCGACACCACCCTTAAACAGTAGCCTTTCCGGTTCATTTACGCAACCCTTTCTGTAGGGAAAATTCCGGTTAAGCATATTAACCCCTCTTTAAAAACCAGGAATTTTACACTTTTCTTCAATTTTTATTGGATTTTAAAAGACAAGTTGTATCTTTGCACCCCAAATTCCTCCTTAGCTCAGTTGGTTAGAGCATCTGACTGTTAATCAGAGGGTCGCTAGTTCAAGTCTAGCAGGGGGAGCTGAAAATCAGCCACTTACGAAGCAATTCAGGGTGGCTTTTTTCTTTTGTAGTATCTTTTGCAGTATCTTTTATGTTAATCTCCATTTCATTCGCGCTAAATACTACCTTGTAAACCAACAATCGTTGTTGCATGCTAATATGTCCACTCTCCATGACTTATGGGCAACTTATTCAATTCGTTTTTCAATTGTTTCCATTCAGGTAAGAAGTCATCCATGTATCCAACGAACGTGGCATTATGGCTGCGTTCCAGCAAGTGTACCATCTCATGAACAATGATATACTCTATGCAGTGAAATGGCTTCTTTGTCAGTTCCAGGTTTAACCAGATACGTTTTGCCTCACGGTTGCATGTACCCCATTTGGTTTTCATCTTCTTTACTGCAAGTTCATTGATTGATAGGTTCATTACCTTCTCCCACTTAGAAATTATAGGAGGTGCTATATCTTTTAATTGTTGCCTGTACCATTCATCCATTATAACCTGCCTCTTTTGTATATCAGTATTTGGTCTGACATGCAGTTCGATGGTTTTGTGCCTGAGCTTAACAACAGATGGAGCATCCTGTTCAATGACCTTAAGCAGATAACGATTGCCTAAAAAGTAATGTCCTTCCTTATTCAGGTATTCTCTTGGCGCTTCACGCACTTGAGCAAGGAACCTTTGCTGTTGTTTTTTTATCCAGGTTAGTTTTGATATTGTATAAATCCTGATGGTATCCATGTTCATTCTCAGTGGTGCAGCAATTCTAACCCTTCCTGAAGGCGGGTAAACACTAAGATGTACATTCTTAATATCCTTTATCTCTACATCAATTATAATATCACCCAGCTTTAACTGCTCCATTAGTATTCCACCTGCTTTTTGACAATTTCAAAAATCCGTTCAGTTTCATCAATGCTACCCAACACACTGTAAATAGCCTTCTTCACAACCTTTTCCCTGGTATCAATACCACGCCAGCCATTTGGCTTATATTCCATAATGTTATCATGTAGCTTTAAAGCTAAATCCTCATTTTCCTGGAGATTGTTATACAAAGCTCTTTTTGCTGGTGTATTCAATGCAACAGGGGTGGAATCCTTTTTACCTGCCATCACTTTGGCTGCAATAACAGCAATTTTCTTCAGGTACTCCTCGTAGTTGATCGCATTTGCTTTACGTTCCTTAATTACTTCACTCAGCAGGGTACTCATCTCTTCAAAAAAAGCGGGATCAATCAAATGCTCTTTAATGATCTTCTGCCTCACATTGTTTTCAATGGTTTCAGCAACAGCCTGCTTACTACTTTTAATCCCTTGTGGCATGTTATTGATTGCATCGGCAATACCACTTTCTACTATTAATTCAATCAGCGACAAATCGCCAAAAGGTGAAATCTGTCTTGGTTCATCTGCCTGAATGTAATTGTCAATCAAATGGTGTTTATTCCGGTGAAAGTGTACCACCTGTTCCGGTCGAAAGTGTACCACT
>DYQT01000102.1 GCA_020719165.1 Draconibacterium orientale
TAACACCTATGCAGGCCGGGGATATGCAGTATTTTTTGAAAATTCACCGGTTGGCAAATCACTCACCGGTTTGGATGGCTCATTTAAAACCAATAAGGCATTTAGTGGAATGCTGGGGTATTCGTTTGCAGAATTTCAGACGAAGAACATCTATGAGATTACCCATCCTGATGATATCCCAAAAACCAACGAAGCTATTGAAAACTTGCTAAGCGGTGAAAAATCAGTAATTCAATTTGAAAAAAAATACATCCATAAAAACGGATCAGTAGTATATACAGATGTGGTAACTACGTTACAAAAAAACAGAAATGGGAAGCCTTTGTTTTTCATTACATCTGTTAATGATATTACCGAACGCAAGCATCTGGAAAAAATTCACGAAATTCAATATGCCATTGCCACGGCAGTGGTGAATTCGGATAGCATTGAACAATTACTCGAATTTGTACGTGCCCGCCTGAGCGAGTTGTTCGACACCACAAATTTCTTTGCGGCACGATACAACCCCGAAAGCAATACGCTTAAAAAACTGCATTGGGTTGATGAAGCTGACGATTTCGAAGAATGGGATGCCGCGATATCCTTCTCGGGCTATGTGGTAAAAACCGGAAAAACATTGTTGCTCAACAAACAGGAAATTGGAGAACTTGCAGCAGAACAAAATATACCAATTACAGGCACTCCGGCTGAATGTTGGTTGGGAGTGCCGTTGGTAATTGACAAAAAAACCTTCGGCGTGCTGGTCATACAAAGTTATACCAACCCCAAAGCCTATGATGCTTCCAGCGCCATGCTTTTCGAGCAGATAGCCCGCGATTTAAGCGTTTTTATTGAAAAAACAACGATTTTACAGCATTTGACTTTAGCCAAACAACAAGCCGAGGAAAATGAACATTTATTAAAAAAAATCGCTGAAAACTATCCAAACTCTTTCATTTCAATCATTGAGAAAGATTTAACTGTAGGATATTCATCAGGTCAGGAATTTACTCGATTTAATCTTAATCCGCAGGATTTTATTGGCCTGACATTGGAACAATCTCTTGGCGATTACGCTGAAGTTGTGAAGCAATATTATCTAGATACTTTTGGTGGCGCAGAAACTGCGTTTGACCTGTTAATAGATAATCAGAACGTTCATAATCAATATTTCGCCTATAAAACAGTTCCCTTATTCGATGAAAAAAATGAAATACCAAGAATATTGGTCGTGGCAGAGAATATTACCAAGCGTAAGCAGTCTGAAATTGAAATCCGTAACCTGAATGAAACCCTCGAACATCGTGTTGCAGATAGGACCAATGAACTCTTTATCATCAATAAGGAACTCGAATTTCATTTGAGTGAATTGGAACAATTTTCGTATGTTTCCAACCACGATCTTCAGGAGCCGTTGCGAACGCTTAGTCAATTTACACAGCTTTTTAATGAAAAATATGCCGGAAAGCTTGACGAAGAGGGCAATAAATACGTTGATTTTATCAGTAAGTCGGCACTGAGGATGAAAGCGCTGGTTACGGACTTGCTGGAGTATTCTTTATTGGGGAAGGAGAGTGTGAAAACCACCGTGGATTGTAACATGATTGTCGAAACAGTTCTGAATGATTTAGATGAATCCATAAAAAGAAGCAATGCCAGAATCACGGTTCAGGAATTACCCGTTTTCACCGGTTATGTAACTGAAATTAGGCAGCTTTTTCAAAATCTGATTGGGAATGCGATCAAGTATCAGAAACAGGATAATTGCCCGGAAATAGATATTTCAGCCGAAAGTCGCGATAAAGAGTGGCTGTTTTCCATAAAGGACAATGGCATTGGAATTGATCAGAAACACTATGAAAAAATCTTCATCATTTTCCAGCGATTGCATAACCGAAATGAGTACGATGGAACCGGAATAGGCCTGGCGAACTGTAGAAAAGTTGTGGGACTGCATGGCGGTAAGATATGGGTGGTATCAACACCGGGAGAAGGCAGTACTTTCATGTTTACCATACCCAAACATTAAACACCTGCCACATTTATTCCCCGGTCATCATAAGGTATTTGGCAAGTTTGCTTCGAAACTGGCACCTGGCATCAATAAGGTTATCCTTCGCCTGCTGGGCCACGGCCTGGGCTTCAAGCAAATCGGAAATACCAATCATCCCGGCTTTGTAATTATCCTGGCTTATTCTGAGATTCTCGGCAGCCTGCTCCACCGACACCTGCGAAACAGCTACCCGGTAATGGGATTCTTCCACTTCATTGGCTGCCTGCCTTATTTGCAAAACCAATAATTCGGTGTTCTCCAGCAGAGCACTTTCAGCCAGTTCAACTTCAATTTGCTGCTTTTTAATCTTGTGACTTCCTCCCCACCAGTCGGTGACAGGGATGCTCAGGTTGATCATAGCCAAGGCGTTGTTATTGGTTTTATCCATCACATCGTAAGTAAAACCGGCTCCAACCAGCGAGAGTTGTGGCATGTATTCGCCCGCTGCCATCTTCATTTGTACCTGCTTTGCCTCCACCGCTTTGTTTAACAAAAGGTACTCACTTCGGTTTTTTACCAGTTGTTCGGGATCTTTGAAAATTAAGCCTGCAGGGGGTTGTTCGGGAGGGGCTGTGAAAACAAGCGTGCTGTCGCATGCCAAACCAATGTGTTGGCATAAGGCCCTTCGCGTGAGATCAACACCATTTTTCAGCTTCAGCATGTTTGTCTTCAGTTCATTTTGCTTCAACTGGACTTTCAACACATCATTCTGCTGCGCCAGGCCGGCATTGCTGTAGTTTTTCACATCACGGTATAGCGAGTCGAGCATCTGCTGGTAACTTCGTATTGTCTTCTCTTTTTCACTGAGCGATTGCAGCGTCCAAAACAGCTCTTCAGCCCTGCCCACGACCTGGTCGCAAGTCATCTCTTTCTGGTAAACCTTTGCTTCTTCACCCAAACGGGCAAGCTTATATCCCCGCCTGATCCTGCCACCGGCATAAACCGGAAGGGTAACGGTTACAGCGGCTGTATTCATATAATCGAGCAAGCCCAGGGAGAGGGAGGGCACATAGGCGAATTGTGTGGGATTCAACAGTTGACCAGGATTCATTCCATCCCAAACCGGCAGGTTCATCGAGGGTGTTTGAGCTTTAATGAGGTAATCGGCTGAACGAAATGCCAGGGCAGCCACACTTACCTTGGGGAAAAAGTTGGTGAAGACCTCTTGCTTCTGATGTTGAGATGCACGTACCTCCAATTGCGCGTCCTTGATCCGGCGGTTGTTTTGCAGGGCGAGTTGTTTACAGGAGTCCAGCGAAATGGACTATGCCTGACTTGTACTTGTGAGGAATGGAGCTGAGATAAGCAGGCCGGCCACGATCATTTTCACATCACCGGACAACATCCTGAATTTTCCTTTTTTCACATTATCACTGTATGAAAGAGAGTAGAGTACCGGCAATATATAGAGCGTGAGCACCATGGAGAACAACAGACCGAAGCAAATCACGGTACCCAAAGGCCCCCACAATGGAGAGCGGCTTAAGATCATGGGGATGACCCCTACTGCTGCCGCGGCGGAAGTGAGGAAAATTGGCCTCATCCTGCGTTTCCCTGCAGCCAAAGCAGCCTCTTTGGTGGTCATCCTCTGGTTTTCCCTTAATTCACGGGCATAATCGATGAGAATGATCCCGTTTCTTACGACCATTCCGCACAAACTGGTGATGCCGATAAAGGCGGTTACACTGAAAGGATAGCCCATCACCCACAAGCCAAAGGCCGCTCCGGGAAGGGTGAGGAGCATTCCACTCATGATCAGCAGAGAGATTTTTGCCTTTTTAAATTGGATCAGCAGGATGAAGAAAATTAATATAATGCTAACTACCAATGCAATACCCATGGGTACGAAAACTTCTTGCTGGGCTTCGTAATCTCCACCGTAAGTGATGGATGTACCCTCCGACAACTGTAGTTTATCTATTTGCGGCCTCAACTGGTTGAAAATGGCAGAAGCAGTAACATCAGGCGAGTTGTCGATCTGGATCATCAGAGTGGGGACCCCATTGCGACGGGCGATAGTTCCTTCAGTCCATCCAGGGGTAAAAGTTGCCATCGATCTCAGCGGAATGGCAGAAAAATTCAGGGGAGAGGTGATATACTGGTCTGCGATGGTCTTCAACTGGTTGGCTGCCGATTGATCCTGGGTCAGAACGACCTCAACGGGATAGTCACCTTCCCAGATAGTGGTCAGGGGGACTCCGTCGAGCCCGATCATCACCGAGGTGGCCACCAGACTTTTATAGTAGCCCATCCGGTTTGCCTTGTCACGGTCGAGGTTAACATTGATGCTTTGCCGGGGCTGATCCCAGTCATTGCGTACCCAGGCCAGTCCGCGGGTGCCGGCAAGGATCTTGTTCACTTTTTCTTCGGTAAGGCGGATATCTTTCACTGAATCGGAAGAAATCCGGATTTCGATGGGAGACTTGCTTGGCTGCAAGGCCAGTATTTTCCAATTGACATATGCATTGATGAAATTGTCGGAATACTTCGGCGAATACTCGTTAATGATCTCTCGTGTCGCCTTGTCCGATTTTGTGTTAACCAGCAACTGTCCGTAATTTGAAGCAGGCATTTTGGGAGCATATGCCGCATGGAAGCGTGGGGAACTGGTCCCGATGAAACTGGTGACAGTAGTTACACGCTGATCTTTTTTCAGAATGACTTCCAGACTGTCGACCACCTTTTGAGTAGCTTCGAGAGAAGAGCCCGCAGGCAGGGAAACTTCAACCGCGAACTGGTTGCGCTCCATTTCGGGGAACAACTCCTGGTCGGTAAATGAAAAAATGACCATCGAAAAGGCGACCATAACAACAGCGGCGCTAAGAATCAGTTTTTTATGATTGAAGGCATGGTCGAGCGAACGGTCGAACCAGCTCTGTAAAAGGTCAAGGAAAGACTTTCTCCCCGGCTTTTTCTTGTTCTTTAAACCTTTTTTAATAAACGCAAAGTTCAGGTAAGGAACCAGCAACATGGCTACCAGGATCGAAACAACCAGCGCGATCGTTACCACCCAGGGAATGGTCTCCATGAATTCACCGGCGGTTCCGGGAACCATGAATCCAATGGGAATGTACGCTGCCAGGATAGCGAGGGTTGCAACAATGATGGGAGCCTTCAGCTCCATGGCGCTCTTAATGGCGGCGTGCCAGGGCGATATTCCATGGTCTATTTTTGATACATGGTTGTCGATCACAACGATAGAGTTGTCGACGATCATCCCAAGCACCAGAATCAGGGAGGCCAGGGAGACCGTATGCAGTTCGATCCCCACGAAATAGAGCACTGCCAGGGTGATCATCACCGAAATCGGGACGGTTATCCCGGCAACTGATGCCACCCGCAACGGAAGCAGGATCATGGTTACGAGGATTACCGCAACGATGGCGATGAGAAATTCCTTGAGAAAATCATTCACCGAATCGCTTACATATTTTGGTAATTCCGATATCGTAGCTACTTCGATGCCTTGGGGACAGTGTTTCTTAAACTTATCCAGGGCTTTGTTCACCTCTTTTCCGTAGGCAACAATGTTGTTTCCCGGTTGCATTTCCAGGGAAAGCAGTATTGTTTTTTTTTCGTTCTGGCGGATGAAATTTTCAGGTTTGTCATATTTTCGTTCAATGGTGGCGATGTTTTTCAGTCGCACCACGTTGCCACTTGGGTCGGAGTAAACGATTTGTTCGGCCAGGTCTTTTTCCGATTCAAAATTGGGAGGAAAATGTACCGGCATCACGATGTTGCCGTCATCCAGTTTCCCGGCATAGCTCACCATCCCGTTGGCCTGGTAGGATCCCAGCAGGGACAAAGATTTAATGTTATATTCGTTCAGCAGTTCGGGTCTGACATTGACAAAGATCTTTTCTTTCTGGAGTCCGAAATGCTTGACTTTGGAGGTTGCCGGGATTCTGCGGATCTCCGTTTCGAGTTTTTTCAGTTGCTCCTCGAGCTCCTTATAGCTCCTGGTATCCGAAGACAAAGTAATCAACAGGGCCGAAGTGTCGCCAAAGTCTGTATTGGCTATCAGAGCTAAAACGCCCGTAGGCAGAGTCATTTTAAGTTCAGCCAGTCCATGTTTTAATTTCGACCAGAACTGGTCGGCGTTTTTTACATCATCATTCAATTCCACGAAAATGTACATGATTCCTTCACGGGAGTAAGAATAGGTCTTGGCCTTTTTCACCTCCTGGTACCCAAAAATGTAATTTTCGACCACCGTGGTCAGCTGTTTCTCCACCTCTGATGAGTTTGCTCCCGGATAAACGCCCACAATAACACCCTGGCGAATGGTAAACGTGGGAAATTCATTGCGGGGCATTTTAATCAGGGCAACAATCCCCACAATGATTATGGCAACCGCAATGATCACAACAATGTTATTGTTGCGCATCGCCTTTTCTATCACGCAGAATTTATTCTTCCGTTCCATATTACCAGGCGATTAAACTGTTGTCCGACAATTTTTCTTTACCCCCGTCCACGATGATCTGTCCGGGTTCCAGCCCCGAAATCACCTCCAGTCCATTGTCCAGATACTGTCCGGGGACAATCACCTGCTTTCTTGCCCGTTTTGTCGCAGGGTCGATGAGGAACACAAACGCATTGTTTTCATAATCCTTCGATACACTCTGGTAGGGGACCAGTACCAATTCCCGTTCCATGGCAGTTTCCGTTTTCACATCACACACCATCCCGGGCTTTAGTGCAAATGCCGGATTTGGTACCAGGATTTTTGCTTCATAGGTGCGTGAAATCCTGTCGGCAACAGGGCTGATGTTAGCCACATTGCCGATAAATTCCCTGTCATTAAGCGCCGAAACTGTAAATTTTGCCTTCATACCCCTGACGATCTTCGATACTTCATTTTCGGGAACCGCGATCTTCGCATACACCTGCGTGATATCCACCAGCTCCAAAGGAGCCGAAGTGAGGGATACAGATGTCATTCCGGGTTCAATGTTCCGGCGTCCGACCATTCCGTTAACGGGGGCATAGAGTTTGCATTTCGCCAGGTTGTTTTTCGCCAGATTAAGAGAGGATTGAGCCTGTTCAAACCTCGATTCCATCTCCACCCATTTGATCTCCGGCAAACTTCCGTTGTCGTAAACCAACTTCAGCCGGTCGTAAGCATCCTTCGACAACTGGTACTGTGAAAGTGCAATCTCGTACATGCTCTTTGCATCGGTTTGATCAAGCGTGTCAATCAGCTGACCTTTTTTGACCACATCGCCTGCATCTGCCAATACCTCCTGAACTGTTCCTACAGTTTGAAAGGTCAGGGGGATGCTCTGATAGGCTTCAATTGTTCCGCTGTATCGTAAAGCGGTAACCACCATTTCCTTTTTCACCATAACGGTTGTCACGGAAATTGGTTGTGCTCCGGGCAGGCTATCCTCATTTTGTGTGGTATTGCAGGCGATGAGCATGCACATTGCCATCGCCGGGATGATCAGTTTTTTCATATTATTTTGTTTTTCAGGTTATTTCCTTTGTTAAAATATTGAACAATCTTTATTTACATACTAAACGTATAGTATGTTTTATTTGAAAAAAATTATTTCTTAAGCAGGTGGTACAATTGGGTAAGCTGGTCTTTTAATGATTTAATGGCTGATTCCACAGAATTGTTGCGCATAAAATCACCAGCCAGGCCAATGCTCAGCGACAGATATTGCATGGCAACAATGGAAATGTCAATGTCGTCTCTGATTTCCCCCCGTTTAATGGCATTGCCGATGATTACCTTGGCTTTTTCCACATCATTTTCAATAATTCTTGACTTTTTCTCAGCAAAACCATCATAATGCCGGAAACTATCGGCAACCAACGCTAAAAAGTTAACGGGAGTAAAGGCTTCATTGCTGGTGACCGTCTGCTTTAATATCTTGTGGATATGATCAATGCATGCTTCTGTATACTCTTTCAGGGTAATGTTCTCGTTAGTGAGAGCCATACTGGTTAAGGGAAAATGTTTATCAATCACCGTACAAAAAAGTTCTTCCTTGTTTATAAAATGATGGTAAAGAGCACCTTTTGTCAACCCAATGGCCTTACTGATATCGCTAATCGATACCGCTTCATAACTTTGTGTCAGGAATAACTTGTAGGCTTCATCAATGATGTAATCTCTTGTGTCTTTCATAAAACAGATACTGAACGATCGGTATGCAAAATTACATATTATTTCTTACGTCCACACCGAAAAGTGCTAAAAATAATTCACCAATGTCCTCATTCCTATAAATTATTTTTTAAAATGTTTCATTTCAAAACTTTGCGACTCTGCGTCTTTGCGAGATGAATTATTCAGGTTAATATTGTCAAAATAGAATATTTTTGCAGGTTTGTTACTGTTACGAAATTTCGGGCTAATTTCACCCTTACCAATTCAAAACACAATCCTATGAGAAATCTTTACAAATTTTTAGTCGCACTGGCATTTTTTACGATCTCCTCTTTTTACCTTTTTGCCCAGGTAGGCATCAATACCGACAACAGTGACCCGGATCCATCGGCAGGCCTGGATGTAAAATTCGATAACAAAGGGTTTCTTCCGCCCCGGATGACCTTTGAACAGCGAAATTCTATACAAAATCCTGTTGAAGGGCTAATGGTTTTTTGTACTAATTGTGATAATGACGGTACCGGAGTAATATCAATTTTTAAAGGAGGAAAATGGCACAACATGACCTGGGGCTGCACCACACCTGTTACACCGGCAAACAGTACTCATCTGGCTGATGCAACCCAAATTACCTGGAACTGGAATGCGGTTCCGATTGCGATTGGTTATAAATGGAATACAGTTAATAATTATGCAACGGCGACCGATATGGTTGCCGCAACAATCAAAATTGAAACCGGGCTGACCTGCCAGACGAATTACAACCGATATGCATGGGCTTACAACGATTGCGGGGAATCGACCGCACTCACCATGACCCAGGCTACCCAGCAGATTCCATTGGCCAATTCTCCTGTTACAGGAACGCATTCAGCCACCACGATTCAAATCGTCTGGAACTGGAATACAGTTGTCGGGGCTACCGGTTATAAATGGAGTGCTACAAATAACTTTGCAACAGCAACAAATATGGGTACAGAAGTTTCTAAAACCGAAACCGAGTTAATCTGTAATACAGCCTATACACGATATGTATGGGCTTATGATGGCTGTGGAAATTCAACGGCCACAACCTTAACCCAAACTACGAATATCAGTCCTGATGCGCCGTTAGCCGATACCCACGTGCCTTCCACAATTCAGATCATCTGGAACTGGAATACAGTTAGCGGTGCCACTGGTTACAAGTGGAATACTGTTGATGATTATGCTTCAGCAACGAATATGGACACTACGGTAACAAAAACTGAAACCGGGCTTACCTGCGGCAGTGCTTATACAAGGTATGTATGGGCATATAATACCTGCGGTAATTCATCAGCGGTCTCATTAACACAGTCGACCACTTTGTGTTGCGGCACAGAGATAACAATCAATCATATAGAAGGAGTTGTGGCTCCGGTTACAAAATCTGTAACCTATGGCATTGTTACAAATATACCCGGCGAGCCTGCAAAATGCTGGATAACCAGAAACCTTGGCGCCAGTCAGCAGGCAACTGTGGTTTCTGATAATACTGAAGCTTCGGCTGGCTGGTATTTCCAGTTTAACCTTAAACAGGGGTATCAATACATCAGTTCCAGAATTCCAGCAAGTACTTGGATAAGCAGCATTAACGAAAGTTCAGATTGGACAACAGGTAACGATCCTTGCACCATAGAACTTGGCACCGGCTGGCGAATCCCAACCAACACAGAATGGACCAATGTTGCTGCCAGTGGCAGTTGGACAAACTGGAACGGCCCATTCGGCTCCGCCTTAAAACTCCATGCTGCCGGGGGCCTGACCAACAGCGATGGTTCGCTGTACAATCGCGGCTCACGCGGCTACTGCTGGAGTAGTGCGCGGTACGATGACGCCAACGGTTGGTACCTGTACTTCCTCAGTAGCAACATCTACATGAACTACGTCAATGGCAAGTCGAACGGCTTCCCTGTCCGATGCGTTCGAGACTAACACAATTTGATTTTTTTACCCCACCCTCTGCCCCCTCCCCAAAGAGGGGGAGAGCTCAGCAAATTTTTTTCGTAATTTTGCATCAAACACTATAACTATGGCAACTTATTGGATTGAAATCAATGAACGCACCAATAAGGGAAAAACTTTGCGTCTTTGCGTCTTTGCGAGATGAATTATTCAGGTTAAACAATCTCTTACTCCCGGTTGGATAATACTTCAAAAATTTGTAAATTTCGCAAACCATTCCAGCATAAGAATTCCATGAAGAAATATGGTTTAAAGCAAAATCGCTGCAGATGAACATCCAGTTGTACCGGCCACAAAACATCTTACTCCAAAACTATATTGAATACCTCTATATTCTAACCAGACATGCTGAAGAGCAACCCACCACCTATTTGACCTTCCCCAATATTTATTCGATGGTTTCAATCTCCCGCAATGCCGTGATTACTGCAGAAGGGAATAAAGTAACGGTTGACTTCAGCCTTGAAAGTGATTTGGTGTGCGGCCTGGCGGTAAGGTATATACAGCCTTTATTGATTGAATATACCGGAGCGGCAAACGAAATTTCCATATGTTTTAAACCCATGGGACTGAATGCATTTTTAGAACATCCTCTGAGTTATTATGCTAAAAATGAAAGTCTGGAAAACAAATTTCACCCTTTTATTGATTTTCTCCCGGAGATGAATGCCATCATGCAGATCGAAAACGATGATCGAAAAATTGCCGCCATGGAAGCCTATTGGATCGGTAAACTCAAAGGAGTCAGCCATCCGTTTATGTATCAGACAATCAACGACATGTTGCTTCCGAACGACAGAGAAATGACGATTGCCGAAATAGCACAGAAAAATGGAATTTCTCAAAAAACGCTGATCAAACATTTTGAAAAACATATTGGCAAAACCCCCTCTGATTTCAGAAAAATCGTTCGTTTCAGAAATGCACTGAAACAAAAAGGGATGGATGACAAGGAGGTTAAACTCACAGATATAACCTATATTTCACGTTATTTCGATCAGTCACACATGATCAAAGATTTTAAAGCGCTTACCGGTTATGCCCCCAAAGAATTTTTCAAAAAAATGTGTCCCACTCATGATGGTAAAATAAGCTGGATATATCCCGGAGAGGGTTAAATTATTACAATTTCAGGATGGCTTGTATCCATAATTTTGTCAGAGATGCAATTCAACCAATTCTCCTGATAATCCTGCAAAAAAATGAAAAACTCCCTTTTACTTCTACTCCTGTTTGTTCTGAACCTTTCTGCTTTTGCCACTGTTGACACCCTCCGACATTACACCCCGGGCACCCCGAGCATCTATTTTCAATCCTATCCGGTTCAGATTGCCCGGTTTATGCTGCCGCAGCCGGGAAATATTCACAGTCTGCGCCTTGTTTTGGGTGGAGATGATCCTTCCG
>DYQT01000103.1 GCA_020719165.1 Draconibacterium orientale
ACTTTGTAACTATTTAATTATCAACAATGTTTTTTTTATGCTGAATTGCTGAAATAGATTCAATGGTTGCACTATTTCGTCCCGTACGGGACGAACGGGCTTTTCAAACATTCGACTTCTACCCATATCTTGTGCCTACGGCACAGGTTAATTCAAGTGATACAACTGAATTCAAAAATTAAAACAGGCTCTTAACCTGACAGGACATGGAGCAATCCATCCAAAAATGTTATGGATATCGGTATTTTTTGTACCTTAGTAAAAATTTAATTATGGCATCTTACAAGCAGGGACTTGCATCGCTACTAAACGAAAAGCATCTGCTTACCAGTGTTTCCATTGCACTGTCGGAAGTGAATCAGGGTACCGATATTCCGGCTTTACTCGTTGAACAATTACAAAAAATCACCGGGTCATTTTTGGTGGCTTACTTTGATTACGATCACGATCAACGTGTTTTTATACCCTGTCTCATCAAGGCCAGGCACAAAACCGTTCAAAAAGGAGTTCAAGATCTGGAACATGAAATTCTGAAGCAGGGGATGCCTGTTTCAGATACTGCATACCAACAGTTTATTGATCATCCAATTGGATTTAGCACAACTTTGCATGATATTTCGTTTGGCGCCATTTCCGAGGCCCTTGAAAACACTATCCGGTCGGCCCTGATTTTCAACAGGTATTACTGGATTACTTTCCCCATTTCCGACGTTCTCTACGGAGCCTCATTGGTCGGGCTAAGAGAGGATCAACCGGCTCCATCAGATGAACTTCTTCATTTTTTTTCGTGGATGGCAGCCATTACGCTCCGACGGAATAAAGAGGATGCGCGGATAAATAAAATTCGGGAGCTGGAAGTACGACAAAGTGAAGAAAAATATCGGTTGCTTGCTGAACACAGCGCTGATGTGATCTGGATTCTGAAAACCGATGGAAAATTCAGCTACATAAGTCCTTCCATCGAAAAACTCCGTGGTTACACCCCCGATGAAGTTATGACCCAGTCGTTGGCGGAGATACTGACCCCTAATTCGTTTTTGAAGGTGGTGAAACTCATGGGAGATACCGAGGCAAAGATCAAACAAGGAGCCTCATACATCAATCCAACTCCGGTTGTGCTTGAACAACCATGCAGGGATGGTTCTACTGTTTGGACCGAGGCAATGGTTCAGGCCATGTTTGATGAAACCGGGAAACACACAGGATATCTTGGAATAACCCGCGACATTACAGAACGGTTAAAAGCCGAGGAAGAACTCAGAAGAGTTGAACTGCATTTCCAGGCGCTTATCGAAAATGCGACCGACGGGGTCGTATTGGTGAACCATCTTGGGCAGTTTAAATATATCAGCCCTTCAGCAAAAAAAATCTTTTCATACCAGGATGAAGACAATGACATTGGTTCTCCAGATCAATTAACCCACCCGGAAGACTTGCCGATGGTGCAAAAGCATTTAGGCCAACTGATTGAAGATCCTTCGTATGTGCCAGTGCTCCGGTACCGGTTTCTCGCCAAAGACGGGAGCTGGCGGTGGATCGAGAGCAAATTCACCAACATGTTTGCAGAAACCAGTGTCGAGGCCATTGTTATCAATTTCCGCGACATCACCGACCGAAAGAATGCAGAAGAGGAGATTAAAACCCTGAATCTGTCGCTCGAAAAAAGAGTTGAACAGCGTACATCGGAATTGCTTGCCGCCAACAAAGAGCTGGAAGCATTTGCCTATACCGTTTCGCATGATTTGCGGGCACCGGTAAGAGCAATTGATGGATTTGCAAAAATAATAGAGGACGATTATCTGTCGCACATTGATGGTGAATGCAAACGGTTGTTTGGCATAATCCATGAAAACACGCACAGGATGGAGCATCTCATTGATGACCTGCTCTCATTTTCCCGACTCAGCCGGACCGACATGAGCTATTCGACCATAAACATGGGCGAAATCATCTGGAAGTGTTATAATGAATATACTCCGGCCGAACTGCGTTCAAAAATCAACATGACCGTTTCCGACTTTCCGTTGGTCAGAGGCGACTATGCCATGCTGGTTCAGGTATGGACAAATCTGATTTCCAATGCTGTCAAATACTCCTCACACACAGAACACCCCGAGATAAGGATCGAAACCAGCCGCATGGAAAACGAACTGGTATTTTCGATAACCGACAATGGCATCGGGTTCGATATGAAGTATGCAGATAAACTTTTCGGGGTTTTTCAACGTCTTCATACCACAAAAGAATTTGATGGCACCGGTGTCGGACTTGCCATTGTTCAGCGCATCATTCACCGCCATGGAGGCAGGGTGTGGGCAAAAGGAGCAGTAAAAAAGGGGGCGACGTTCTCCTTTACTTTAAGGCCTGAAGAATCTCCTGCTTCATCACGGCTTTGAACTTTCCGGGATTTGCCTGGCAGTTTGAAAATGCGAACTCTGTTAAGTCGTTGTGAATCGCCTTGCCATTGACAAAGGTCACCAGATATAAAGCCTGCGAATTGATCTCAAATTTCTCAACAATTTTCGCATTGGTTTTGTCGTCGGTGTTGAGCACAAAAAACTTAATGGTTCCATCTTTTGTCTCCTTTGAGAAATCACTCCGCATCATTTTCCTGGTTGTTTCCTCTATAGACTGATCAATCGGGCACCGTTCATCCGGATGAAAATAGTAAATCTCCAGTTTCGTATTATTCTTCGCAGCTGCAGGTTTTTGGGCAAAAACCAGGGGGTTCTGAAAAACCAGTGCCACACCAAGTAAAATTGTCAGAATTTTTATCATATAATCAAATCTTTTTTAAACTGAATGCCAGGATTAAAAGGTAAAGCATGGCTCCCAACAACACCGCCAGTCCGCCGGTTTGTCCCATGGCATCGGATACAACACCCATCAAAGGAGGTATAACGGCTCCTCCGGCTACCCCCATAATCATGAGCCCCGAAATCTCATTGGCACGTTCCGGTTTTTTTTGCAATGCTGCCGAGAAAATGATGGAAAACACGTTGGCTACAGCAAATCCAATGATAAATATCAACACCAGAATTGCCCACAAATTACTCATTGTAAACATGACAAGCATCCCCGCGATAGCTCCGATCATACTGATAATAAAGAATTTGCGTGCCGAATACTTAACCAGCAAAATGGCGCCGACAAAAGTTCCGGTAGTACGGGCAATAAAGTATAAACTGGTGCCCAGTCCGGCCTGATCAAGGAGAATGTTGCAACGTTCCATCAAAAATTTCGGTACCGTGATGTTCAATCCTACATCAATCCCCACCACGGCAAGAATCCCCAGGAAGAACATGAGGATGGTTTTATCACTTAACAAGCTGAAACATGCAGCAAATGACGACGTTTTTCCTTCCACTGGCTTCTCCTCAATCGTGGTAAAGATAAGCCACAGTGTTGACAGCAGCGTGATAGCGGCAAAAATGGGGAAGAGCATTTTCCAGTTTCCTAAACTCACTGCCGCGAAACCAGCAATAATAGGCCCCAGGAAGGAGGCAATGGCCTTGATAAACTGCCCCCAGGTGAGGCTGCTGGTGAGCCTGTCGCCTTTGACCACATTTGACAACAGCGGATTGAGCGAAACTTGCAGAATGGTATTTCCAATGCCCAGCAAGGCAAAGGCGACAAGCACCAGTTCAAAGCGATAGGCAATCAAAGGGACCAGCATGGCCACGAAGGTGATAACCATGCTTAAAACAACAGTCTTTTTTCGCCCGATCGAATTCATAAGCAAGCCGGTAGGAACAGAAAATACTGCAAACCAGAGAAACACCATCATGGGCAAGAGGTTGGCCAGACTGTCGGTGAGTGCAAAATCCTGCTTGATGTAATTGGTGGCAATGCCCACCACATCGACAAATCCCATGATAAAAAACCCGAATAAAACGGGTAGTAATCTTGTGAAAGAGTTTTCTTGTTTCGTCATATGGTTTTGGTTTTTTCAATATAGCATCTTCTGCACAGCGGCTCATAGGCATCCATTTCACCAAGCATCACCAGGTGGTCGTCTTTTACCATCCGGTGGGTGTAATGGGCCAGATCGCCGCAATTCATACACACAGCATGAACCTTGGTAACATCTTCGGAAATGGCGATCAGAGCGGGCATGGGACCGAATGGCTTTCCAAGGTAATCCATATCCAGACCTGCAATGATGACCCGGATTCCGCTATTGGCAAGCTGATTGCAAACAGAGGGCAATTCATCATCGAAAAACTGGGCTTCGTCAATGCCAACAACATTTACATCGTTGGTGAGCAGCAGAATTTGTGAGGCTGATTGCACCGGCGTTGATATGATCGCGTTTTCATCATGCGAAACTACGTTAACGTCATCATAACGCTTGTCAATCTCCGGTTTGAAAATTTCGACCTTCTGACGTGCGATTTTTGCCCGCTTCAGGCGGCGTATCAATTCTTCAGTTTTCCCGGAAAACATTGACCCACAGATCACCTCAATCCATCCAAGGCGGTTTACCGGATTATTTTTTTCGAGCTGCATGCAGTAGGTTAATATTTCGTATTTTTATAGCTGGATTTGTTACAAAAGTAAGAATTTCTTTAGAACATGAACATCGCGATTATCAAAGACGAGATTAAATGGCTGCTGGAAGCCATCAACGAGCAGTACGATGCCATTCATCGCTATGGCGGAAAAATCCCTCAGATCGAATTTGATATCCTGCTTGAAAATGTGCGAAAGTTTTACGAGAACATGCACATTCTTCAGCGATTGAATGAGGCGCCATTACCGGCAAAAACCACTTCAGAGGTTACTGTCAGTAGCAACAAACCTGAGGCGCCTGTTATTAAACCGGATTTTTCAAAAGATGTTATGCAGTCGCCGGTATCTGCTGCGCCGGTCCATTTCAAGCCGGTCAGTTCTTTCACTTCTAAACAGGAACAGCCCTCAACTCCCAAAAAAACCGCCAAACCTGAGGAACCCGACCTTTTTGCACCGGAGGAGCCGGCCTTCAATCTGAAACTTAAAGCTGCCCGCGAAAAAACCCTCGGCCCGAAAATCCCTTCGGAACGCATCGAAAACCTTAAAACAGCTATCACGATCAATGAGAAATTTATGTTCATCAATGAGCTTTTCGTTGGCAATCTTCGCGAATACAACGAAACCATCGAAAAATTGAATGAGTTCAAAAACATAAATCAGGCTGGTGAATATCTCGACCTTTTGCGCAAAAAAAACTTTTGGAATACAGGGTCAACAGCATTTAAGAAACTTTCGGAATTGGTAGAACGACGTTTTTGATCGCGGGTTGGAGGAAACCAATTGCCACCCTCAGTTCCCTCCGGGGAAAGTCCGGAAAGAGTTTAGCACAGGCCAGAAATTGGATAAATTTAAACACCCTCTCAATCCCTATGAAAAAAATTCTAAAAATAACAGGTGTAATCCTGGCAACCATCCTGTTGCTCTTAATCATGGCGCCCTTTCTTTTCCAGGAAAGAATCAAACAGGAGGTAAAAAACCTGGCCAACCGTACCCTGAAGAGCGAGTTAAATTTTTCCGACATGAATGTGTCGTTTTTTAACCATTTTCCGAACCTCACCCTCACACTCTCCGATTTTTCGCTCCAATCGTCGGCCCCCTTTGACAAAGATACCCTGCTCAGTGCCAAAGAGATCGCTTTCGGCGTGAATGTGAAAAGTTTGTTTGGGAAAACCATCAGGATTACGCGGATCTATTTTGACAAGGCGAAGATTAACATTCTTTACAATGAAAAAGGAGCCGCAAACTATCTTGTATATCAATCTGCAGATACAGTTTCGGCACAACCTGATACCGCTCCCTCCTCCGGAGCAGCGCTTAACATCGAGCACATTATATTTAAAAACTGTCAGATTACCTATGCCGATCCCACCATCCCTGTTCAGGTTGTCGCCAATGGTTTCAACTATTCAGGCTCAAGCAGCATGACCAGCGACTTTTTCAACCTTACCTCCGATGCGAAAATTGATGCTCTTGACGTAACCTACAACCACGTAAAATATATTGATGCCAAGCCTGTTACCGCGAAATTAACCACGAAAGTCAACAGCCGCGATTTATCCATGAATTTCGAAAAAAACGACCTGAAAATCAAAGACATACCATTGCAGTTTCAGGGGAAATTTAACTTTGAAAAGGATGGCTACCAGGTCAGTCTGAACTTTCTGTCGGTGATGGAAAAAGAATTTCTCAGTGCCAGGTTTAAAATCAGGCAATCTCAGCAAATGTGGCTTTTCGCAAAGGTCAATGCCAGCGTTGACCTCGCGAAATGGTCAAAAGCGCTGGATGTAAAAATGGCGGACATCAGAGGTTTGTATGAACTCAACCTGAATGCCGAAGGATATTACACTACCGGCCCGGTCAAAAAAGGAATCCGGAATGAACCGGATACGGTTATTCTTAGCATTCCGAAGTTCAGCCTGATGACAAAACTTACCGGTGGATATATGAAATATGCCAGTTTGCCACAGTCGCTGAACAATGTGAATTTTTTGCTGAATGCATCCTGTCCCGACCACGATTACCGGAATATAAATGTTCAGATGGAGAATCTGCAGGCCTCGGTCCTGAAGAACCAGATCAAAGGGTTTTTCAGGATCAAAAACCTGAAAGATATCCCCATCGAGGCAAACCTTACAGGTAGCTGCAATCTTGCAGAGTTGAAACAGGCTGTTCCCCTCGACAGCATCTCCCTGGCAGGTGTTCTTTCATTGGATGTAAAGGTGAATGGCAATTACGCGCCGGATAAAAAAATGTTCCCGGTAACAACTGCAGCCATCAGTCTGAAAGACGGGTTTATACTCACAAAATACTACCCCCATCCCCTGGAAAAGATCGAAATGGGCACAGTTGTGACCAACCATACCGGGAATATGAACGATTTGGTTGTCAATATACAATCACTTAACTTTCTCTTTGAAGGAAAACCCTTTACCCTGAAGGCCAGACTTGAAAATTTCGATGATTTGCGCTATGATGTGCAGTCGAAGGGTATTATTGACCTGGGCAAAGTTTACAAGGTGTTTTCGCAAAAAGGGCTTGAGCTTGATGGTTACATGGAGACAAACCTCTCGCTCAAAGGAAAGCAGAGTGATGCAACCTCGGGCCGGATTGACAAACTCAGCAACCATGGCACGCTGAAACTACGCGATATCGCCATGACATCTGTGGACTATCCGAAACCATTCATCATAAAAACCGGTGATTTCAGGTTTGACCAGGATAAAGTATGGTTTGATAACTTTCTGGCAACCTATGGCGCTTCCGATTTTCGGTTGAAGGGCTTCATGAAGAACAGCATCAACTATATGCTCTCGCAAGGAGGTACCCTGACAGGTGATTTCCATTTGAAATCCAACCTCATCAACGTCGATGAATTCATGGTATTCGCGGCGCCGGATACCGCCAAATCAATTACATCTGCAACGGCTGCCGGAGTGGTAATCATTCCGCACGACCTTGACATTGACTTTAAGGCGGAAGTAAAAAAAGCGATGTTCAACGGACTTCAGATCAAAGACCTGAATGGAGAACTCGACCTGAAGGTGGGGATTCTGGTGATGAAGGATTTGACCTTCAGCCTGATCGACTGTAAAGTGAACATGAATGCCACATATGGCAGCGTGACACCGGTGAAGGGCTTTTTTGATTTCCATATAAAGGCCGAAGATTTCGATATAAAGAGAGCTTACAACGAAATCGCCATGATCCGTGAAATGGCTTCATCGGCAGAAAAAGCCGAAGGAATCGTTTCGCTTGATTACAGCGTAAAGGGGATGCTCAATGCGGAGATGTTCCCGGTTTTGCCTTCCCTCGAAGGCGGAGGGGTTTTCTCCATTAAAAAAGTGAAGGTTTATGGGCTCAAACTGTTTAACGATATCAGCAAAGGCACCGAAAAAGAGGGAATCAACAACCCCGATTTGTCAAAGGTTGATATTAAATCCACCATCAAAAACAACACCATCACCCTGGAGCAGTTTAAATTCAAAGTGAAGGGAATCCGCGTAAAAATTTCTGGCACCACCACCTTCGACAGCAAGCTGAATCTGAAAATCAGATTGGGAATGGGCCCCTTGGGAATTATTGGCATCCCGATGATGATCACTGGGACCATGGACAACCTGAAGATCAAATATGGCCGTGGCAAAGATGCTGACAATCTTCAGGAATCCGATTACACAGATGAACTGCCGAAAGAGATGCTCGACCGGATTAAAAGCGCAAAGGACGATGACAGCGGGGATGAGGAGGCTCAGCCGGAAAATCCCTGATCCGGTTTTTCAATCTGATCAAGTAATTCCATAATCAACTCCGTGGATGAAGCCGTTACCATCTGCATCCTCCATGATTTGAAATTCGGTATCCCACGGAAATAGCCACTGTAGAGTTTTCGTATCTCAAATAAAGTGGCTCGTTCGCCTTTGTATGGAATCGATGCTTCGAGGTGTTGCCTTACAACGGCAACCCTCTCTGCAATCGTTGGCGGGGGCGGAACAACATGATCTGACAGCCATGATTTTATTTCCCTGAATATCCATGGATTGCCGGTGGCAGCGCGGCCAATCAGGATACCGTCAACTCCATAGCGGTTTTTCATCTCCTCGGCTTTTGGCCCCGAATCAATATCTCCGTTGCCGAAAACGGGGATTTTCATATAAGGATTGTTTTTTACTTCGCCAATAAGTGTCCAGTCGGCTTCACCGCCATACAACTGTGCACGGGTGCGGCCATGGATGGCCAGAGCGGCAATGCCGGCATCCTGCAACCGTTCGGCAATTTCGACAATTTCCAGGTGCGCTTCGTCCCATCCCAGGCGGGTTTTTACCGTTACCGGCAAACTGGTCGATTTTACCACTGCTTCGCTCATGCGGATCATTTTCGGAATGTCCTGCAACAATGCGGCGCCTCCACCTTTCATGACGATTTTCCGCACCGGGCACCCAAAGTTAAGGTCGATGAAATCGGGACCTGCCGCCTCCGCAACCGCTGCCGCCTTCATCATCGAGGCAACATTTTCGCCGAAAATCTGGATGCCGATGGGTCGCTCCTCCGGCTCAAACCGCATTTTATTGTTGCTTTTCTCCGCATCGCGGATCAATCCTTCCGCAGCAATAAATTCAGTAACCAGCACATCGGCCCCATGCTGTTTGCAGATTACACGAAAAGGTGAGTCGGTAACATCCTCCATCGGGGCGAGGATGAGCGGGAAACTCCCAAGTTCAATATTTCCGATTTTTGGCAAATAATGTTAATTTAGCGCAAAAATAGCCAAATTCCGTGGATTTCCGTAAACAACCCATCCTTGAGAGCCTGACACCCTTCACCAGGCTCCTGTTCTCCATATTGTTGATCATCTCCTGCTTTGCCGTCTCATTTTTCATCGGATTGCTGCTGGCAGGTCCGCTTTTCGGGGTGAATATAGCCGACTTCATCAGTGCGATGTCTGACTACAGCAATGAGAAAACAATACGGTTGCTGCAATATTTCCAGGTAATACAGTCGGTAGGACTGTTTATCATTCCAACGCTGCTTGCCGGCTACTTTTTTGAACGAAGCAGTGTTCGTTACCTCTGTCTCGATAAATCATCCCGATGGCCTGCATACCTGATCACCCTTGCCCTGATGTTTGCATTTCTGCCATTCATCAACTGGATGGTCACGGTGAATGAGGCAATGAAACTTCCGTCATTTCTGAGCGGCATCGAAGATTGGATGAAAGCTACGGAAGAGGAGGCTGCAGCGCTTACCGAAGCGTTTATGAAAATGCCCACCTTCGGGGCGTTTTTGTTCAACATGCTGATGATTGCGCTGCTACCTGCCATCGGAGAAGAGCTTCTGTTTCGCGGACTTTTTCAAAAACTTCTCAGGGAGTGGCTTGGCAACATCCATGTGGCAATATTCATTTCTGCAATTCTCTTTTCGGCGATGCACATGCAATTCTATGGTTTCCTCCCACGCATGATGCTGGGTGTTATTTTCGGGTATCTATTTTACTGGTCGGGTTCGCTTTGGGTGCCAATCTTCGCCCATTTTATAAACAATGGAGCCGCTGTGATTTTCGCTTATCTCAGCCAGAAAGGTGTGTTGAGCGGAGATTATGAAAATTTCGGCGCAACGGAGAATGGTTTGCTGATCTTATTGAGTGGAGTGGCGGTTACCGGATTGATGTATTTGATTTACCGCAGCCGACCGCATCCCCTTACCTCTTCACCTTCAGGAAAGGGGTCATAAATTAAAATAGTGTTATATATGCGAATCAAGGGTTGACATTCAAATGAAGGACTATTTATTGCAGTCAGCTTTAGCTGACTGAGGGATAATAAGGCGAATCAGGGGCTTCAGCCCCATTAATCAGACATCGATAGGAATTTCTTCCTTGATAAATAAAGTGGGGAATTGAAACAAATGGGGCTGAAGCCCATTGAACTACATCAAACCTGGACAGTTGGCTAAAGCCAACTGCAATAAATGAGAAAAGGAACAATAATTTCTGATCAATGTGTCAACATTTTTAACCCTTGATTCACATTATATAGTATGGCATATCTTTTCACCGACCTCCCCGGCAGCAGACTTTGTCCTTTCGACATTGTGCTGTTAACCCTGTATGCCCTGACATGTCTCGGCATTGGCCTTTATGCTTCGAGGCGTAAGACCGACGCCGACTTCATGATCGCCGGGAGAAAGATCGGCATCATCGGATTTGTGACCTCTGTCGTGGCCAGCTATATTGGTGGTGCGGCTTTGGTAGCCTACACCGCCTATGTTTACCGGTTCGGCATTTCGGCCATAGCCGTTTTCCTGGGAACGGCCATCGGTTTTATCGTATTCATTCCTTATGCACTCAAACTGAGGAAATTCAGCGGGGAGCGCGAATTCTACACCCTCAGCGACTGGCTTAATTTCAAGATGGGAAAAACCGTTGGTCTTGCTTCAGCCGTAATTCTGATGGTTGTTTATTCCGGGATGCTGCTCAACCAGTTTATTGCCGGCAGCAGCATCCTTGCAAACATCAGCGGCTGGTCGTATGAAACGGGTTTGCTCATCAGCAGCGGCATCATTGCAACCTACCTGCTTGCGGGCGGATTCCGCAGTGTGATCCGCACCGATATTTTTCAGTACATGGTGATGCTGGTCATGATGGTTTTGCTTGGCGTAGTGATGATGGGCGACAGGCGCACATTTGTCATGGAACTGGTCGATTTTTCGAGAATGAATACCGGCATGACCATTGCCTTTACTGCCTTTGGGGTGCTGATTATTTTTCAGTCGGCCGAATACTGGCAAAGAGTGTATGGCGCCAAATCGGATAAAGTTGTGAAATCAGGGCTGATCGGATCGGCCTTTTTTACCGTCCTCACCGGAATTGCAATCACCATGGTTGGTTTGTCGGCCCATGTTCATGTTCAAGGTATCGAGGCCAAAGATGCATTTGCTGAAGGATTGACCCTGCTGATGCCGGATAAACTTTTAGGAGCCGCTCTGATCCTGATCTTTGCCGCGATCATGAGTTCGGCCGACACGCAGATCTTTGTG
>DYQT01000349.1 GCA_020719165.1 Draconibacterium orientale
TTTGATGATGTGATGGTTTGATGATGTGATGGTTTGATGATTTTAAGGTCGGGGGGTTTTGAGGGTGATAAGGGTTATTTCGGGTAAGATGCCAATTCTTCCTGAATAGCCGATGTTTCCAAGACCTTGGTTGACAAACAGATATTGAGGTGCAGCAGAACCGGGATTTTGGTACAAACCGCTCCATAACCTTGAAATCCAAATAACCGGGCTCCAGTGGATGTTGCAGCAGTCGATTCCGATTTGCCCTCCATGGGTATGTCCGGAGAAGGTGACATCAATTTTTGGATATTTTTTGCTTACAATGCTGTCCCAATGTGAAGGATCGTGCGAGAGTAATAGTTGAATGGCCATGTTTTCAGTTCCCTGCTGCGCTTTGTCGATATCACCCAGCCTTTGAAAGCGATGCGTAGCGCCCCAGTTTTCCACCCCGATGATGGCAATGCTGTCAGATCCCCGTTTCAGTATGGCATGTGAATTAAGCAACAGATGCCATCTGAGGGAATGATAGTAGGCTTTTACATCTTCCATGTTTTGACGTTTTGCATCGGTAGTTGACCATGAAATATAATCGCCGTAATCGTGGTTGCCCATGATGGCAAATATTCCGTATGGCGCCCGGAGGAGATGTAAAATCTCCTGAAATCCATCCCCATCCGCCGTGCGATAATTAAACATATCTCCTGTAAAGAAAATCACATCGGGCTTCAGGGCATTAATTTGATTCATAGCCTGTGTTAGCTTTTTTTTGGACCCCCAGCTTCCAAGGTGGATATCGGAAATCTGAACGATTTGGAACCCGTTAAATGCCGAAGGCAGCTCTGGAAGCGTGATGGTCTGTTTCCTGACTACGAAATCAAATTGGCTGAAAGCAGCTCCATACATCATCACCATGAAAACGAAAATGGCCATCAACCACCCGCTCACCAGCAGTGGTTTCATTCGTGGAATTGATTTCAGGGAGATATTTCTGTCTGATTTGTTGACCATGAAGGTAAATTTTTTCAATCGTATGATATCTGCCACCAGCAGGGTGAGCATTGGAAATACCTTGGTCAGGAATAAGGTAAGGACAAAACTTTGGACATAGGTGCGAAAAGGCAGGTTCCAGTCAAGAAAAGGAATGAAAAGGCCAATCAGGATAAGGTTTAATGTCAGCGCTAAGGGCAACCAATAGGCTACGGTCGTCAGCGCCTGGAGTACCGGGTTATATTTTTTTATACTTCCGCGAACCGTAAGCCACAAATAACCATCGAAAAGCAGGTAAAAAAAGAAAAAACTCAGCATTACACTGTTTTTGGGCATAAAAACCCTTAGCGCCAAAAGGCCGAGAAGGGAAAGAACGATGAAAAGGGATGAAAAAAAAAGTTTTTTCATCTATTCTTTACATAATTCACAAGCCCTTTGGCTTCGAAAATCTCCATCAGCTTTGAAGGAAGAGGAGAAAAGGCATATTCCTTGTCTCTGATAATGACAATCCCTTTTTCAAAGTCAATGTTTACGGTATCACCTTGTTTATATGCCTGAACTGCTTCAGGCACCAGGATGATTGGCAATCCCTGGTTCACCGCCGAGCGATAGAAAATGCGGTTGACCGATTTGCAAATGACCGCTTTGATGCCGGCAAAGGCCAAGCCTACTGCCGGATGTTCGCGTGAACTGCCACAACCGAAATTGGCTCCGGCCATGATGATATCACCTGATTGAACACGTTCTGAAAAACTATTGTCAAAACCTTTAAACAGATGTGGCATAATTTTCTCCGGTTCGGTGCTTTGTACGTTGTAGGTCAGGTTGCCGGCAAACATCTGGTCGGTGTTAAGGTTGTCAACATCCGCATAATTCCAGGTTTTTCCGGTTAACCGGTCGTCGCCCTCCGCGATATCAACAGTTGCGCTTTGTGGTGCATGGTATGGGAAAATATCATGTGCCGTTTTACCCCGTGGATCGGTGATTTCGCCGTGCAGGGCTGACGTTGCAACGGTAGTCGGAGAGGCCAGGTACACATTTGAGGCCGGGTTTCCCATCCGTCCTTTGAAATTTCTGTTGGCTGTGGAGATCACATTGTAATTGTCGGCCGGAATACCTTGTCCGGTTCCCAAACATGGCCCGCAGGAGGCAGAAAGAACATTGGCTCCCGCCTCCATGAAAATTTCAATCAACCCCTCCTTCATCGCTTGCATAAAAATATCCTTTGAGGCAGGGATGATTTGCAACTGCATATATTTGGGAACTTTTTGTCCCTTCAGCACGGCAGCAGCTTCACGCAAATCCTGTAAACGGCCATTGGTGCAGGTTCCGATAAGCGCCTGATGGATTTTAGTTCCCTGCCCCTCCGAAACAGCTTCTACGTTATCTACATGA
>DYQT01000013.1 GCA_020719165.1 Draconibacterium orientale
ATACTGGTCTTGAAATTATCAACAATTGCCTGGTGACAGGTTCTGCAGGTTTCATCGGAAAAGAGAGAGGGATGTCTGATGAAGTCGCCGGAGTGGGCTAAATATTTGTCATCGGTATTGTCGGTTCCTTTATGGCATCCGATACAACCGGTTTTATAATGGCCCGAAGCCTTAAATGCATTGTATCCTTCACCGCCCATGAATACCCGGTCGTAGGGTTCATAGTGAGGCGCCTCTCCCCCGCAGCCTCCGGCGGGAGCAGCCGTATCGGGGGTGTACACTTTTTGAAGATGAGCGTAATCAGTGTGACACCCTTCGCAGGAGGCTACCGTGTTGGTAGGGGCGGGATCTGCCGGGTCTGTTTTTGAGCAACTCACCGAGATGGCAATTAAGAACAATACCGACATCAGGGAGAGTGTAATCTTGCCTAATCTTTTCATAACCAATGAATTTAAGTTTCATTTTTCGTTATGTAAAGTTGGCGGTTTTATTCATTCCGCACGGATAATGGTTATAGTCATGACTACAAGAATTGTATGTTACTGCTCATGAGAAAACATGATTTAAATCAGTGTTTTATATGATTTTTCGTATATTTGCCTTTTAATAAGAGTGAACAGAAATGGTCAACAAAGAACGCTTTTCCGGATGTACTATCAGTCCTCACCATTGCAGGTGTTTTGAAATGCTTACTCCCGATGAAAGGGTTAGCATGGATTCTCATTCGGTAAAAGTTAAATATAAAAAAGGAGAGACAATCTGTAAGCAGGGAGCTCTTGCCTCGCATATCATGTATATGGAGAGTGGATTGGCAAAGGTTTTTCTTGAAGACGGGGTTAATTCGCTGGTGCTAAAAATTATTCCTGACGGGAACATGCTCGGGCTCTCTTCGGTGAATTCGGAAAACAACACCTATCAATATTCGGCAATGGCTTACATTGATTCAGAGATCAAGCAAATTGACCTCCGGTTTTTTAAACAGATGCTTGGACAAAATCTCTTGTTTGCCCAGGAGGTTATCAATATTCTCGGATCAAACAGTGTGCAGATCAATGGCCGGTTTTTCTGTCTTACCCACAAGCAATCATATGGCAGACTGGCCGACATCCTTCTTTGCCTGTCGGAGCGGATATTCAGAAAATATGATTTTGAATTACCCTTGTCTCGCAAGGACCTGGCGGAATTGTCGGGCATGAGTCCGGAAACAGTTATCAGGATGCTTAAAAAATTCAATGACGACGGCCTCATCCGGATGGAAGGCAAGTCATTTAGCCTGCTCGATCCGATCAGGATGAAAAGAATCAGTGAAACGGGTTAGTTTACTAATTTCCCGATGCCACGGCAACCAGCAATGCTCCGGTGATGTAGGCAGCGATCCACCAAGGCTTGAGCCAAGAATCATGAAGGTGGTGGCGGTAATATCCAGGAGAACACCCAGTGCGAGAAATGTAACGATGCCTTTTGTAATCATCCGTTTGCGTTGCTCTGAGATAATGGCAATGCTGTAACAAATCAGGGCGGTTTGAACGATGATGATACCGGCAAGGGAAAATGGGCTCATTTTATAATATTTTTAAGCCGGTAAAGATAATTAAAAGGGGGACTGGTGGGAAAATGGAACGGCAGACAAAAAACCTTCCGGCTAATGCTAGCCGGAAGGTTTTTTGACCGCCGTTCCAGGTTTATTAAAACGTACCTGTGGTGAGGTTTATATAGTATTGTTTGCCGCTTATGGTCAGAGTTCCGGTATAATTACCTGTGTACACCAGCGTTCCGGTGAAGCTGAGGGTTCTCCCGCTGCTGGTATTCCCGCTTACGATGATGGTGGCCGTGCCACTTTCGAGGATGCCGGTGGTTTTGTTTACCTGAAAATTAACGAGGGTGGTCGATACACTGCCGGTTATTGAACTATTGCTCCCTATTTTCATGGTAAAAGTCCCTTCCCGTCCCGACTGTCCGTTAACGGTATAATAATCGCCTGTAAGAAAACCGGTTATGTTGACCGAGCCATCGGCGCTTACGGTGGCATTAACATTTGGTGAATTGTAGCTGCCCGTTGAGGTATAGGCAAGCTGGTAGTTGTTGGGATTCAGAAAACCGTAGGAATAATTTACCTGATATTGGTAGGTGATAACAGCGCCTGTGGCACTTGTTATGGTGAAGGAGGAGTCGGTCAGCGTTGACTTTATTTTAAGGTTTTGCGATAATTCAACTGCGTCCTCAATCTGGGAAAGGGTTCCTGCATTTGAGGTGCACATTGAAGTAGCCATGATGGATGCAGCCTCTTCAATTGTTGCGTCAACAACAGGTGTTTCGTCGCTCTTTTTGCACCCCGAAGCCATGACGATGGCTGCTAAAAGGATGGTTGCAATTTTTAAATTTTTCATTTCGGGTTAAGTTGTTAAAGGATTTGTAATCTATTTACCAATCAGGTCGTCGCCAACAAACCGCTGCTGCGGATCCCATAAGAGAAAAGCAACAGGAGAATAATATTTAACGATTCCGCGATTTTCAAAGCGCTTGATTATCTGGTTGCTGCCAATGAAAAGAAATTTGTCGTCAAGATAATTCTTTAGGATAAAGGCAATGCCACGTTCCCATGTACCAAAGAGAGCCGATTTTTCATTTAAAAGCTGGTCAATCTCATTTTCATGCCTGTCGGCAATGGCCCAGGCTCTGGCCATGATCCGCCGCATTTCATCGCGGGTTGCCTTCTGCACCTCTTTTTGCTTCGCGGTAAATTCCGGCTCCTGACTGAATGAGAATTCCGGAGAGCTGATCAGCCCGATGCCCGCGCTGTTTCGTTTTGTAATCAGCTGGCGAACCTGGTTGTTTAGTTGTGCAACCTCCTGTTTTTCCTGGGCAGTGAGCACCTTATCAAGTTTAACACGTTGTGATTGCATGATTGGTTTAACATTTTTATCCAGGTAGTTGCGGATTTCCAATGCCAACTTTGCCTTCTCATTTTCGGAAGGGGTGCTGAAGGCGGAAAATAAAACGACCCCGAACATTAACAGGATGATCATCCCGATCGACCCTGACAGCATTTTTGTTTTTGTTTTCATGTGATTTGCGTTTAAAATTAATGATTTTTTTGTTGACGAAGCAAAACTAATACAGCAGGGCACAGTGAAAAGAAGAAATTCAACCAACGGCAGAATGTTTTGCATAACCGGTGAAATGTGTTCATTGGTTGTTTGTTTATCGGAAGGTGTCTTTGGTGGGTAGTAAATTACCGGAGGTTTAAAAAATGCAGCAAAGGTTTTGCGATTGATGTATCATTGCATTACTTTTGATACAATGTAACCCATGAGTGCAAACCTGCCTGGAATGGTCACACGAAAGAACTATCAACGATTGTTGCATGTTGGATCATGGACGGTATTTCTGATCCTGAGTGTTTTTATTTTTTCCAACTTCTGGCCCTTGAACATCGCAATTCTGAAAGCGGTGTCAAATGGTTCGTTGTTCATCCTGGTGTTTTATTTGAATCTTTCGGTTCTGATACCATACTTTTACACGAAGAAACGATACGTTTTGTACATCATGGCGAGTATCGGACTTTTTGGAGTATTTACCTCTCTCAGGATCTTTTTCAGGGAATATTTTTTTGGATTACCTTCTGTCGTCGGGATGCCGGAACGACCGCTTCAGAGTGAATTTCTGATTGTCAGCAGTTTTCTGTTTGTGTTCGGGATCAGTATTTTTGTTAAGCTGATACAAAATCACGTCGATTCCGTCGAACGTAACCGGGAGATCATCCGGCAACGCGATGAAGCCGAATTCAGGATGCTGAAGGCTCAGGTGAATCCTCATTTTCTGTTCAACACCCTCAACAATCTCTACACCCTGGCTTATACCGGTTCCGAAAAAACACCCGGCGCCATTATGTCCCTGTCGGAAATTATGCGGTATTTGATTTATGAGGCCGGGGCTCAACTGGTTCCGCTTGAAAAGGAGATCAGGTTCCTGACAAACTATGTAGAACTTGAAAAACTCAGGATCGAAGATACTTCAAAGGTGACTTTTCGGATCGATCAGCCATCGGAAAACAGCATGATCGCACCACTGGTCTTCATTGCTTTTGTTGAAAATGCATTTAAACACAGCAACATCGATACCGATCCCGAAGGATTTGTCCAGATTTTCCTTTCCTTTGGTGAAAGTGAAATATATTTCACTTGCGAAAACAGTATGCCTACGTCAACAATTCCGAAAAAGGAGGGAGGAACGGGTTTGGCTAATGCCAGAGCCAGGCTCGACCTGATGTATCCCGGAAAGGCGGCTCTGCGAATAAACAGCACCAACCTGGTTTACAGCGTAACTTTAAAAATCAGCATATGAAGATCCGTTGCCTGATTGCAGATGATGAGCCACTTGCTTTGAAACTGATTGCCGATTACATATCACGGATTCCACATCTTGAGCTTATCGGAAGTTGCAAGAGGGCAACAGATATCCCGGGTTTTGCCGGTCAGGTTGACCTTCTTTTTCTCGACATCCGGATGCCGGGGTTATCGGGCATTGAGTTGCTGCGTTCGCTTCCGGTAAAGCCACTGGTGATAATGATTACAGCTTACTCTGAGTACGCAATCGAAGGATTTGAACTCGATGTGACTGATTACCTGGTAAAACCAGTCACCTTCGAGCGATTCCTGCAGGCAGTGAACAAAGCGACGCTGCAATATGAATTACAACATCGGATGGTTCTGCCACCGCAATCGATCCAGGTTGCCGAGCCAACCGGAGATGCGGGTAAGAAAGACTATTTTTTTGTAAAAAGCGGTTTTAAATCGGTCAGGATTAATTTCGGTGATATTTTGTACATAGAAGGGCTGAAAGAATATGTAAGCATCTATACTGCCGGCGACCGGAAATTTGTCAAGCTTGCGGCGCTGAAAGATCTGGAACAGATGCTTCCAAAAGAGCTTTTTATTCGTGTACACAAATCATATATTGTTGCTGTTCATAAGGTTACTGCCGCTTATGGCAACGTCGTTGAGCTGAATCAGGTGAGTTTGCCGGTTGGGCGAATGTATAAAGAGGCAGTGATGAAAGTATTTTCTTGACCAGGGTGATCCCATTCCAAATTCCTTCCCAAACGGGAAGTAACGTTCCGCTCAACGGCAGTGGCTTCGCGGATGGGTGAGGTGTTTTTGTGATGAATTCAGGCTTGGGTTGGGATACATCAATGATAGCGTTATAACCTGAATAATTCATCTCGCAAAGACGCAGAGACGCAAAGTTTTGAAATGCTATACTTTAGTTGCATGAAACATTTTATAACAGAAATTTTGTTTTTCAATACTTTTCATTCAACTACAGTGTCTTTGCGGCTTTGCGGCTTTGCGAGGAATTTTTATGTATAAAGCAGAATAATATTTAAAACCCGGATATATGTTAAAAAAAGCTTTGATTCTGCTGCCTTTGGCGTTGCTGCTGCTCTCTTTGGTAAATAGTCCGGCTGGTAAAAGGCCCTGGAATGAAGAGAAAACAGACAGCCTCGGACCAGCTGTAACAGCGCACTCGCTGGGAATGATGCACAGCACCGTTCACTATGATCTGACACGATTCCTGGCTGTTCAAATGGGCCTTTCGCCCGATACGGCAGAGATAATCGCGCGGTTTTGTGCCCTGGTTGATCAGATCAACCCCAAACCAGGTTACCCATACCGCCCTTCACTGAACAGCACCAGCATCCCGGATACTTTTCCAGATTGGCCCGAAAGTATTGCGGGTACCGAAAGAGGGGGATTTACCGGCAATTCGCAAAATGAATTTACCGCTCAATACTGGCATTTTCCCTTTCGCGACCCGTCCGATTCGCTTACAGGCGATATTGTTTGGGGAACCTATCCGGAGGTTTCTGACTTTGATCATTTTACCGGGCCGCCGCATTTCTGGCGCGTTCCGATCTCCTATAATCTGAAAAGCATCATGAATTGGGCGTTGTACCATGGCGGGCAGGCTGGTTTACCTGATGAGCTTACGCCGGTTCAGGTAAAGTATGCTGATGCCGGCAGCTTGGGTTACCAGCTTGTGCAGCCAAATTCTATCCAGGCTTTTGGAATTTTTCTGCACTCCCTTGCCGACTCTTACTCTCATGAAGAGTGTATGGCCAAAGATACCATCCGGGCACATCCCGCAGGCGACCCCTATTGCGGATTAACCTACCATTCGGAACACGAATTTGCCTACGACGTGAGCATGCGCGCCAGATTGCATGCAGACTCATGTGTTCATGCCCTTTGGAGAGCTATCAGGGAATACAAGAGGGTAAACAACATCACCGCTCCGGCTTTGTGGACAGCAGACAACAATGGATTTCAGGATGGCGATGGCATACCTGACCAACTGGAGGATGATTTCGATACAGATACCACGGAATCATTTCTCGAACGATGGAAAAATCCTGCTCCGGGCGATTTGAATGGCGACGGAATAATCAATCACAGCGATCACAGCACCTGGAGAATTCACATGTGCAACATTGGTTTTCAGCCTTCCATCCAGGTTGGGATCAATTCAGACGGTAGTCAGCCGGCACCTTCTGCCATCCTTGATGTAAAGTCGGTGAATCGCGGATTGCTGATTCCCAGAGTTTCAACCTCTTCCCGCGACATCCTTCCGTCCCCCGCAACCGGACTTTTAATATACAACACTACCACAAATCAGTTCAACTATTACAATGGAAGTTTTTGGTGTCGAATCGAAACAACCTATCTCACCTCCAGTACAGGCACATTACATCCCGGAGGTGGAGTTTCGATAAGCGCATCACCCGGTGTATTGCCCGACAGCTCGGCAATGCTGGATGTAAATGATCCAAACCGGGGTATTTTATTGCCCCGGACAACGCCCGATTTCATTATGACTCCCGCTACCGGATTAACCATTTACAACACTGCGACCAACCTTCTTAATTTTTATAATGGCAGCCAGTGGATTGCACTTTGCGCTGCATCCACCGGAACTGCAGGATTTGGCGGAAGTCAAAACCCGGCTGGTATGGCCATTAGCCCCAACGGCTCGAATTCCCACCATTCAGCCATGCTGGATGTGGCAGCGGTTGACAAAGGGGTGTTGATACCCCGACTTTCAGCCATACAGCGCGATTCATTGCTTCCCGCTGCAGGTCTGTTAATATACAATACCACGGCAAACAACATGGAGTACCATGATGGTTCATCCTGGTTTCAGTTAAAAACAAACATGCCCTCTTCCCCTGAAGGCGGAACCCAGGTTCCATCGCAAACGCAGATTATCTGGAACTGGAGTGCTGTTCCCGGCGTTTCAGGATATAAATGGCATGTTGTCAATGACTATGCTGCCGCGACGGACATGGCCGCCTCAACCACTAAAACCGAAACAAATCTTACCTGCGGAACAGCTTATACCCGGTATGTATGGGCCTATAATGCATGTGGATATTCTTCACCGGTAGTTCTGGCACAAACAACATCGGCTTGTCCTGCCTGTGGTACTTCAATCATCATCAGCCATGTGGCCGGTGTTGTGGCGCCGGTTGATAAATCGGTAACCTACGGCACGGTGACCAACATTCCGGGTGAGCCTGCAAAGTGTTGGATTACCAGCAACCTTGGCGCCGACCGGCAGGCATTGAGCAAAATTGACGGTACGGAGGCCTCTGCGGGATGGTACTGGCAGTTTAACCTCAAACAAGGTTATAAATATGGCACGATCCGAATACCTGTTTCATTATGGATAACCAGTATCGGTGAGAATTCTGACTGGATTGCCGCCAACGATCCATGTTCCATTGAGCTTGGCGGTAATTGGCGGGTGCCATCCTTCTCTGAATGGACCAATACAGATGCAAGTGGTAGTTGGTCTGACTGGAACGGCCCATGGCTTTCGGGTTTAAAACTGCATTCTGCCGGTTATCTTTCAGGCAGTGATGGATCATTGCTTTACCGGGGTTCGGAAGCGGCATATTGGAGCAGCTCGCAGGATGATGTCAACCTTGGATGGAGCCTGTATTTTAAAAGCGACTACAGCAGTTTGAACAACGACAGCAAAGCCTATGGCTTCCCGCTGCGTTGCATCAAATAGTGTTTTGGTTCTGACTTATTCAGGGTTACTGCCCTGCACTTTTTCGGTGAGCTCTGAACGATCAATTTTTACAAGGGTTTGAAAAAGTGACTGGTCGCTTGTAATTTTCTCAGAATTGCCATATACACAAATCTTAGCCTGCCGGAGCCCCTCTTGCACCAATTGTGTGAAGCCTCGGATATCCTCCTGGGTTGTTGACAGCACTGCATCGCGGTCGCGTTGCACCTCTTCTTCTGTACGCTGGGATAAAAACATGCTTACAGCCTGGTCACCCTTTTGTGATGGCGTAAGCGGCGAGTCCATTTCTGAGATGGTACCGATGATGTAGCGGGTCATGCTCAGCGAGTCGGAGGCAAAGGAAGAGAGATATTCGGGGGTGTTGTCAAAATTTTCGATGGTGCTTACCAGATTCGGGTCGCGGTAAGAGTTGAGGGTAAAGTTTCCCCCGGGGGCAATGCTGCTGAAGCCACCATAGGCCCCACCGATCACCCGGATGCGGGTCTGGAGCCAGTCGGTAGATAAAACATGGTTGAGAACGCGCATCTTTGCATCCCATCCATAGCCGAGCGTTTTGTAATTAAATCCTTTCACCACGTATTGCACATTTGATGCCGCCATCAGTCCTTCGTTTTGATTGACCGTGCGAAAATCCCAGTTTTGCTCCTCCAGGGTTCCCGGCGGAAGTTGACGTGCAAGAAAATTCAACCCGTTTGCAAACACTGTTTGATCTTTTTTTGCACCTGTCACAGAGACTACCATGTTATTCCAGTTGAACAGCAATCGGGCAACCTGTTCCAGGTTCGCAATGATGACATTGGCATCAGCATCGAAATTCTTCAGCAGGTCGGTAACAAACCAGTAATACGAAAGCCCTCCGGTGATTTCGTTGAACATACCCTGGTTGCTGATATAGGAAGAAAGTCGGCGGCTTGCCACATGGTACCCGTTGCCTTTCACCTGGGCCTCGATTTGTGACTGGTGACGCAACAGAATTGTTTTCAAGCGATCGGGATCACGGTATATCGTATTGTTCAGAATCTCTTCTCCCAGTTCGAATAGCTTGACAACTTTATAATTCATGGTTTTTGATGTAACCACAAATCTGGGCAGAATTTGATTATCATCCATTTTCACGAGGTAGGTGCGGAGTGAGGTAAAAAAACCTCCGGTATGAATGTTCAAAGCCTTGTTCAGGTCGCCAAAAGAATAATTTTTGGTATTCATGCTGCCAATTACATGCGACAGGAGGGAAACATAGGGGATCAATTCCTGAGGCACCTGCTGCATTCCGAAGAAAAGGTTTACATACACTACATCGTTGGTAAATTGTTCATGCGACAGCACGGGAATCCCGGCAATATTTTGCTGTGTAACTGAATAAAAATGCGATTTTGGGTCGATGTCGCCTATTGTAAGCATGGGAACAGAGGCAAGTGCTTCAGGTGTATCCTCACGTTGCTGATAGGCAATGAGCTCTTCTGTTTGCCTGATTATCTGGTCAACGGCAGCTTCATCCAACGTTGCTTTATATGTTACGAGCTCAGCCTCAACCATTGCATTTTGTTCTTTCTCCATTCCGGCAGAGGGCTCCAGCGACAGCAGCAGGGTATGCGGATTGTCGAGAAAGTAGGTGCGAATGATCGATTCGAGGTAATCGGTTGTCAACGCTTTTTTAACCTCAGCCAAAGGGATGTCATATTCAAGTCCGGTAAGCGGATCATTGGAGAAGAACCATCCGGGGAGAGCCATGTTCAGGTATGTGAGTCCTTTATGGGCATCATCACCTTCACGCAGCCGGAATTCGATCCGGTTGATCACCCCTTCGATTTCCTCTTTGTTTAGTCCTTCATCTGCCGCTTTGCGCAAAGTGTTTGTTACAATCGCCAGAAATTTTTCAGTGTCTTCCGCATTTGCATTGATGGCAGCAATTTGCACCGCGTGCTGTTTGAAGTTGGAAGAGGATCCCGAAACATCCTGTCCGATACCGGCTCCGAGCAGCGCCAGACGAATGGGAGCAGATTCCTGGTTGACCAATACTTCACAAAGGATATCAAGCGCCAGTGTAAGCGCGTGGTCGGTATTGTGTCCGGCAATAAAGTTGTAGGTGAGAAAGGTTTGGTTTGTGGTTACCGACTCCTCCATCACCGGGTAAAAAGCGGTCACTTTTTTCATGGCCGCAAAAGGCAGTTGATCCTCGATGGTGATCTTATTTCCCGTTTTGGTAAATTTGGCCAGATATGCATGGTTGATGAATGCCAGCTCTTTTTCCAGATCGGCATCGCCATAGAGAAAAATATAGCTGTTTTCGGGGTGATAATATTTTTGATGAAATTCAAGAAAGGCTTCACGTGTCAGGGTAGGAATGGCAGAGGGTGTTCCTCCCGACTCATGTCCGTAAGCGTTGTCGGGAAAGAGGTGTTTGAATACCTGGTACCAGAGTTCGCGTTGGGGATTAGAGAAAGACCCTTTCATCTCATTGTAAACCACCCCGGTATAATTCAGCGGTTCATCTTTGTCTGAAAGCTCAATATGCCATCCTTCCTGTTTGAAGATACGCGGATCCTCATAGATCAGCGGGTTGAATACGGCATCGAGGTAAACGTGCATGAGATTAAAGTAATCCTTGTCGTTCATGCTGGCTACAGGATACATGGTATAATCCTTGGATGTAAAAGCATTGAGAAAGGTGCTGAGCGAGCCTTTCAGGAGCACATCGAATGGGCTTTTTACCGGAAAATTTTTTGATCCGTTGAGTACCGAGTGCTCCATGATATGAGGCGCTCCATTGTCCGACTCCGGAAATGTTTTAAAGCCGATGCTGAAGGTCTTGTTCGTGTCATCACAAATGATCTTTAGCAACTGTGCGCCACTGTTTACATGTTCAAAATGGAGACAGTCGGCATTAATCTCCCTGACAAACCGTTGTTCAATCAGGCGGAATCCGTGAATAATATTGTCGTTGATATATTTTGTTGCCATAGCCGAAGGTTCTATTGGTTTGCAAAGATAGCGTAACATTGGTAAAACAAATTTAAAGGCAGGTAAGCTTTTTTTGCAGGGTAAGATAATCGGGGAGATTTTTTTATATTTACGGGGCGAAAAAGGCAGGTTGGGAACAGGCGGGAATCGGGAAGCATGATGGGTTAACCGTGACGCGTGACACGTGACGGGTGGAGTGTTATCAGGTTAAAATATTTACATATGCGTATATTTCTGTTTGTTTTTTTGCTGATGCCGGCCTTGCTGGTGGCACAGCCTGTTTTGCCCCTGACCGGTACCGATTTTCCGGATGCGATAGTAGGGAGTGTTTTAACCTATGATATTGAAACACTGCCGGAATACAATGAAGGAGCCGATCTATTCAGCGAGTTTGGATTCAAATCGCTGATGGTTCAGGAGATCACGTGGAAGGCCGAAAAAATCAAGGTGGAGGTATATCAGATGAACAGCGCTGAAGGCGCTTTTGGCATTCACACACTCTCGCTTGTAAAATGTTTGCAAAGGGATACGCTTTCACCGTTTGATTGCAATTCGCCATATCAGTATCAGCTGCCTTATGGGAATTTATACATATCCGTCACGAGCGAAACAGGCTCGGGAATAGCCCGTGCCATGTATCTTCCGGTGGCGGGAGCAATCATGCAAAAAAATCCGCAGAGACTGATAGAACTCCCCGAGCCATTCAGTCAGCCAAGGTTGAAAAACGAACAAAAAAACCTGGTTTATATCCAGGGACTTACTGGTTTGCAGAACAGTTTTTTCCCATGGCAGGAATTATTTCTGGGGGTGCGTTTTGGGATGTATGCCATTTTTCTGTCGAATTCCGACAATGAATTATATTTTGCCCGCATCAGGTTTGAAACTCCTGCCGACATGGTGCGGTTTCTTACATTAGCCGGACTGATGCAGGATGGTATTCCAATTCCCAATACAAACAACAATGATGGTTTGTATCGGGAGTTTCAGCAACTGGATAATGGAACAATTTATTTTCTTCAAAGTCAGGTGCCGTTGCCAATAACCTGGGTTATTGCACCGGAGAAATAACTTCAACTTTAAGCTATTTTATCAAAGACAAGCCTTCAACGGCCGAAGGATCTTTTGGTCTGTTGAGAAGAACCTTATTAAAAAGCACCTGAGCCTCCCGTAATTTTCCAAGTTTCAGATTGGTCCATGCAAACAAAATCATGCTGTCGTAATCGAAGGGATAAAGGTTTACAACTTTTTCAAGGTGTTTTTCAGCCTTTGCAAAATCTCTTCTGCCGTAATAGATAGATCCCATCCGGTAGTTGGCCAGGGTATTCTGCGGGTCAATTTTGAGAATTTCAGCATATTGGGAAACCACCTGATCCCAGTTTCCCAAAGCCGACGCGGGATTGGCGAATCCAAATTTGGCCTCAATGGCATATGGTTTCAGCGAAATCGCCTTCTGATAATAGGCAGATGATTCGGTGAACTGACCGGCAAGGTAGGTAACCCAGCCAAGTCTGAGATTAATTTCATAGAAATCTTCAAGATACACTTTTTTAAGAACTGCCGTGGCATCGGTAAAATTTCCTCTGGCCTCATATGCGTGACTTTTACTGAAAGCGTCCTGCAAAATCTGGTAGTCCTGTGCCTGAACAGAAAAAAATGAGATAAACATCAGCGAAATAGCGAAATGGCGAAATCTCTTTAAGCTGTGACTTTTTGTTATAGTTTCCATGTGATTCCTCCTATGATGGTGTTAGTGTTATATGGGACAAAAAGGGTTGATGGTTTTGTATTTACCTCATTGGTTGCGGGATTGGTGGTAAAATAATATTGTATGCTCTCTTTGCGGGAATACTGATAGAGGAGTGAAAATTGAAGATGTTTCCCGACCAGAAAATAGAGACTGCCACTGGCACGATAATCAATTACGTCGCTGTTGTTATACACCACTGCGCCATTCATGATGCTTGCGTTGGTATAGTCGCCGTAATTAAAACTCCCTTCAGCCCAACACCAGGAGGTGATTTTTGCCCCCAAAACTTCACTGAACAAAAATCGTTTATCTTTTCCCTGAAAAAAGCCCGTTACCGAAGTGGTGCTGTAAAGGTTAAGGTTGCCAAAAGGCAGCCAGGTAACCGAGGCTCCGGCCTGCTTTTGCTTTTTGTTGTTGAGGTTTGAATAGCTTCCCGAAATCCCGATGTTGACACGGCCAAACTTTTTCGACAATGCCAACCCCACAAAATAATTGGAGAAGGAGGTGTCGGATCGTGTGAAGGTATAAATAGTCCGATTGAAGGGGAATGTAACATACTCCTGACCCTCGTTCAGGTAATACCCGGTATCATTTACAGTTACCTCCTCTGCCGATGCACTTACAAGCGGATAACTGACATAGATCAAATGAAAAGCGGGCATGATCCTGATTCCGCCATTCAAATACCAGGAGAGGCTGGCATAGACTTCATGCTGGTTTACATTGTAACGGAAGCTGGTATCATAGATCACCCGCGGAAAAGAGTAGTGGTAATACTGTCCCCAACTCGAGTCGGCGATACCATCGAGATGATCTTCAATACGGCTATACTGGATGTATTTTGTTTTAGAGAAGTTGAGGTAGTTATATGCCAGCGTTAGCCCGATCCGGTTTGAAAGGTTGAATTTCATCCCAAGATGCTCATACAGGTAGTTGCCATAAACATCTGTTTCACCATAAATGCTGTCGGCTTCCATCAGCGATGGTTTATCTTTGAGGGCGTTGTTGCTGCTCAGGGTATAACCGCTTTCGAAACTGAGGGCATCAACAAATCCTTTTTTGGCATCGATAACATTTTTTGCTTTTGCTGGGAGTGAGGCCTGAAGGAGCCTGGCCTCTTCCAATTGGTTTGTGAAGAGGTATGAATAATAGAGATAATCTGCAATCACGGGATCATCTGCTTCAAATTTTCGCGCTTTTTCCAGGTGGGTTCCTGCGGGAATGTACTCCCTTTTTTCATAATAGGCCAGCCCCATTCTGACACGAAGATAATAGAAGTCGATATCTGCGTGCAGGGCTTTTTTGCCTAGGATGATCACGCTATCCCATTTTTTTTCCAGAAAGTACTTGTAGGTTAATTCATCCACGGTTTTGTAATCAACGGTTGTGGAAGCCTTCAGGCGCTCAGGGGTCAATAAAAGGAGGGTAAATATTAAAGGAATCAGGAACTTTATCATCTCTTGTGTAGCAGGGTTACGGTAATACTCATCTCTTTTTCCCGAATGATGAATCGTTCCAGTCCATGCGGCCCGACAAACAGGTCGCATTCCATCTTTTTAATTTCGTAATTCCCGATTCTTGCACTGGTGACTGAATGTAATTGTATGTTCGATTGCATCAATTCATCGTTCATGGTCACATAATGAAGAGAATAGTCGGCGTGGGCAAATATACAAAACGGTGCAGCAAAGTCTTGCAAAATCCCTAAAATACGGTTATTAAAAGTGTTTACCGGATAATTATCTTTCACTTCAAGGTCGCGGTAATATCCCATCATGACTTTGTAGGAGGCAAGGTAGAACTGAAAAAGCAGGGATGATTTATCCCCGTCGAAATGGGTGAAATAGTGAATCTCGCCATCATTGTAAAAATAGGCCTTCGATTTTGTTTTTTCACAAAACACAAAGGTACTGTTCAGTGCATCGATCTGAACCTCCCAGTCAACCTGGTATTCGGGTCCTGAATCCGGTGTTACCTGATAGCTGAATTTTTGTCCTGGTATCAGGTGAAAAGCCCTTTCCAGGGAGGTGTTTTTCGTAATGTTGGATACCAGTTCATCCTTCAGCGGAGTCTCATACGATTTAAGAGCAAATGATCGCGGGGTATGGCTGATGAAATGACTAATGGGATAATCCAGGGTTTTTGAACCGATGTAGGGTGTTCCCTGAATCTGAAAATGAAGATGCGGATAGGGCGATCTTCCTGAATTTCCGCAGTGAGCCAAAATCTGCCCTTTCTTTACGGAGTCGCCCGCTGCCACCTTGATACTCCCTTTTTTCAAATGGGATACTTTGGTATAAAGCTGATCGGCATGCCGGATAATAATCGTATTACCCCAATTGTGCTCGAGGTCAACGTTTCCAATGTTATTCTCCTCCACATCTGTTGTCACCTCCTCAATCCTGCCATCCGCCGGGGCAATCACGGGTTTATTGTAGGCATAGTAATCCTCGGGATAGTCGCCCTTTTCGGTATAGGTCAGTCCTTCTTCATCGATAAGTTCAAAATCCCAGGCATGGCGCCAATCGCCTTGGTGGGTATAGGTGCCATTGTGACCCTGGGTTACTTTCCAGGCTCCCCAAAACGGGAGAATAAACGGGAAGTAAATCGATTTTCCGAACCGGGCCTTGTAGTTGATGTGGGAGTAGAGGTTTTTTTCGGGGGAGTATTGTTGATATCCGACCAGTTCCGGTTTCGTAAAATAGCGCTCACGGAATTTCAGGGAATATAGAAACAGCAGCACAACCATGTTAAACGGCAATGAATACACCGATAGCTGAAAAAGTGCCAGGATTGACTGGGTACTGGTAAGAATGATCGAAATAACGGGAGTTAGCAGGATCACCCAAAGGAACGACCATCGCGAAGGAATGATGAAGAAGCCTCCGATGGCAATAGAGGTCAGGATAAAATTAAACCCGATAAAGCCGTAACTCAATTCATGAATATCGGCACCCACGATTTGATAATAAAAATGTGCCGAGAAAAACCCAACGAGGGACAGAATGAATGCAATGCGCGAATAAATGAGAAGACCGATGGCAATCAGGATGCCGGCAAAAAGGTGGTATTGAAAAAAAATAGCCCCCAATGAGGTGAAGTAGATCCGAACAGGTTCGGGTATATCCATCTCGAGGAACCAGTTGTAGGAAGATACCATTGGATGCCCGCCGAGAGAGAACATTTCATTGGTCATATAAATACCATGCTCGCTCACTTGCAGTGTTGTAAATTGCCGGGTGGCGAGGCTTACCAGCCAGGTGGCAACCAGAAAAGAGAGGCTCATGTATGGGAGTCCGTATTTTCCGATGGCGCCTTCGAACCAGAGGGTCAGGAATAGTGTGAGCATTGCGGCGAATGCCAGCACGATAAAAAATGAAACTCCCGGTTGGTAATAGCTTCCGAATCCCAATCCCACCAATAAACTATTGAATCCGTAGTAACCCTTTTTGATATTTGCCTGATTGAGGCCAATCAGGTATGCCAGGGTGTTTGAAATTACCACAGCGAAGAGCCCGCTTGTTCCCGCCCAAAAATCGAAAAAGGAGACAATCAGGAGGATTGTTGCAAACACCCGGTTGTTCGAAAAAAAGATTTGGGGGTAGCTGTTTATGATCCCTGAGAAAAAGGATGGAAACATGTCGGGAACCGTGTTGTTCTTCATTTAGTTTATCTTCCGGAGGTGTTCAGGGATGTTTTCCATGCTGTTCATGTTTGCAAGCGATTCCTCTGTACGGATCACATGAAGTTTTTCGTCCATGTCAATTAACAAAATGTTCGGGCGAAGGGTGATGAATTGCATCCATTGTGTCATATTGTAAGCGCCAACACTGTGAATTACCACGTGTTCGCCTTTATTCAGCAGTGGCAGAGAGGTGCTTTCCCTGATCACATCAATGTTCATGCACAGCGGACCATAAACGCAGGTATCTTCGGTATATTGGGTAAACGATTGGGCCGGGGTGATTTTGTGATCGTACCAGAAGGAGGTGAACAAAATATTCACACCAATGTCGAGGATGGTATTCCTTCGCCCGGTACTCGACCGTTTGTTGGAGATGACAGTCCCAAGCAGATATCCGGCCTCATCAATGAGGGCACGACCGGTTTCGAGGATAAGCAATGGCAGTTTATCTTTCTGGAAATTGCTGTTCAGTAAAGCGGTTGAAATGGCCTCCGCAAAATCATTAAAAGATGGGCTGGTGTCGGCACCGGGTAAATAAGAACCTTTGAGCGTGTTTTTTGAGGCAAAGCCTCCGCCAAGATCGATGTATTTGATTTCGTGTTTGAATTTGTGTTCAACCGACAGCGCCAGTTCAGCAAGTTTAGTAGCGGCAACACCATATGCATGCGGCGACAGCATAAATGTGCCGATGTGGCAATGTAACCCTACCAATTCCATTTTACCCGAATGCATAATTTTATTCAGGGCATCCCAGGCCTGACCATTCTCATAATTAAAGCCAAAGCGGTCCCATATCGGATATACACCCGTATCCATGTTCACCCTGATGGCAACACGCGGACGTTTTTGCAATAATTCGGCAAGTTCTGTAATGGTATATAGCTCATCCAGATGATCGATGTGTATCAGCGAATCGTTTTTTATGGCTTTGGTCAGATCTTTTTCGCTCTTATCGGGACCATTGAAGATGATCTTGCGGCCATCAATACCCATTCCGATGGCTTTATCATACTCAAAACCCGACACTACCTCTGCCCAGGAGCCCTCCTGGTGGAAGATGCTGCATATTGCGTTGAGATAGTTGGTTTTATATGACCAGGCAAACTGAACTTTAGGGTAAAGTGTTTCAAATGCCCGTTTTGCCTTTTTGATGGTGCTGCGGATAATCTTTTCGGAAATAACAAACAAGGGGGAACCATATTCTTTGACCAGTTTTGCAACAGAATGTCCGTCAATATGGGTTACAGGTTCATAATCCATTCTTGTTCCGAATTTATTCGGCATGCCGGTTTCAAGCTTCTTTATCACCGGGCGTTCATATCTAATCTTGCTCATAACGTATTGTTTCTTATTTACCAAACTATATTATTCGTTGTGCTGTATTTGACATTCATTTTTATCAGAGTTCGCCGTGCATGCTTATCTGCTCGAACTCCTCCCGGTCAACGATCATATCCCAGGAGTAACGGATAAACATCTTCCCCACATCATAGGTAGTAAAAGGCTCCACTTTCTCACCCAGGGCGAGGTTTACAAGCGCTTCGGGAATGTTTTGTCCGACTCCTACCGCGAGATATATCCAGGCAGGCAGCCGCGGGTTAATTTCTAAAAGGTAAAGTTCCCCATCTTTGTTTTTCATCAATTCCAACTCAAACCCGCCACGCCATTTTGTGTTTCGCAGAAATGTACGGGTCATCTCCAGCATTTTCTGATCAGAGATGGTAATGCCTCCCCATGCCTTGCCTTTGTCGGTAATGTATTGTTTGCGCATCGGAACTGCTCCAATGGTGTTTCCATTGCCATCGCCAAGCCCTGTCACATTGAATTCGGTACCGTGAATGAACTCCTGGATAATGATTGGAAGCCCCCACTTTGCGCTTATTTTATTGAAGTAGCTCTTTATCTGCTCAATACTGTAGGCGATGGAAGCATCGTAAAATTTGCCTTTAACCAGCATCGGGAAGTTAAATTCGGAAAGTAAACTATGAACCGTGTTCAGATCATAAATCACCTTACTTTTTGGGACACTGATGCCATATTTCTTTCCAAATTCGTTCAGGTTCACTTTTTCACGCTCTTCAAACTGATTCAGGGTTGGCAGAAACATGTGGATTCCCATCGTTTTGAGCCTGGGCTCCAATTTGATAAAAGGGAAGAGCTCGGCATCAAAGTTCGGGATGATTACATCCAGTTTCTCTTTTTCATGAATATACTCCAGCCGTGCCAATAAGGTATCGATGCCGGCAGAGGGATAGGGTATGGAATAGGTGCGGTCAACAATGTTGTGCATATAAATGCCCGGTTCCAAACTTTCGTACGACAATCCGATGATCTTTACGTCGAATGTGGCAGCTTCCCGCAAAGCTCTGATCACCGATACCCCGGGCCCCGGCGAGTCGATGGCATTCAGACCGGTTACACCGATGTTAATCGTTCGTTTCTTCATTGGTTTCAATCAGGTTATGATTATAAAGGATGCCTACAAAATCGTGGTAGTCTTTCTCAAATGTGGCTTTTTCAGTACTATACTTCTCAAGGATGGCTTCACTGATTTTATCCACAGATTTATCCTCACGAATGAGTTTCAGGATCTCAACCCCGATCGGGTTTACCGAGAATGATTCGCCGGTTACCGGGTTGAACAGCAGCCCGGCCTCGCTTACCGCAACATTTTTTCGTAGTTTCATAATTGTATCTTTTTATGGAGACACACTGTCGTGCATCTTTGAGTTTTGGTAAATGTTTCCAGGTTGCAATATTACATCAGGGAGTAATCCCGGATGTTACGAAATTTTGGGAACGATGTATAAAATTTTATGATTGGTTTTAGAGAATATTTTATTCGGCAGAAACTATTTTATCAAGGCCTGAACGGCCCATCGCAGGAATCACCTTATACTCGGTTACGGAGATGCCCGTAATTGATTTGAACTGCGTCGACAGGTATTGTACGCTGCTGTAACCCATCATGTAGGCGATTTCGCTTAACGTAAGCTCGCCGTATTCAATAAGTTCCTTTACTTTCTCAATCTTATGCAGGATGGTGAATTTTTCCAATGTGGTGTTTTCATGTTTTGAAAACAAAGAAGAGATGTAGGGGTACGACATTCCAAACCGTTCAACAAGGTAGTCGGAGTTGCGCACCATGGCATTGTAGGTAGAGTTATGTACCAGATCGATCACGGCCTGCTTAATCTGCTCTACCAGCATTTTTTCCTTATCCGTGATAATTTCAAACCCATATCCTTCCAGGATCGCTTCAATTTTTTTCCAGGTAAACCTCTCCTGGTCGGCAGCGAGAACAAGGGTTCCCAGTTTTATATCAATAATCTCGATGCCCTCCACCGAAAATTCTTTGCGCAGCAAATGGATGCAACAACTGCTGGTCATGTTCTTTACATGAATGGTTCGACGCGGAAATGGGGTTTTACTTTTCATGTGGATGGCTCACACAAGGTCATAGCGTGATGAGTCCTGGCGGATAAAGATAAACAATAAAACCGTAAATGCCCACAAAGAAGATCCTCCATAACTCACAAAAGGCAGTGGAATGCCGATAACGGGAGCAAGCCCGAGCGTCATGCCGATGTTGATGGCAAAATGAAAGAACAAGATGGAGGCAACGCCATAGCCATAATACCGGCTGAACCGCGAGCGTTGTCGTTCGGCCATCAGGATAATGCGGATGAAAAGGCTGAGGTAAAGGATCACCAGAACCGAGGATCCCAAAAACCCCCACTCCTCACCCACGGTGCAAAAGATAAAATCGGTGCTTTGCTCGGGAACGAAGTTGTATTTTGTTTGCGTCCCCTGTAAAAAGCCTTTTCCGAAAAACCGTCCCGATCCGATGGCAATGAGTGACTGGTTTACGTTGTATCCGGCCCCTTTGAGGTCAACATCGTGTGCAAGCAATACATGGATACGGTTGCGCTGATGTGGCTCCAGAATGTTATTAACGCTGTAATCAACGGAGAAAACAAATCCGACAGATCCCAGAAATATTGCACTTATGAGCAGTATTGTGCGGAGTTTGCGGTTGCTGAAATAATAAAATAGACCGGCTGTAATAAGCAGTACAATAACCAGGATAACTTTCGACACCAGCAACGCCAGGATACCCAGTACCGGCAATACAATGAAAGCCAGCGGAACGAACCCTGTGAGTCCGGCGCGATAAAGTACAATTACCAGAGCCAGGAATACGATGGCTGAACCAACATCATGCTGTAAAAAGACGATTGCTGCCGGCACGAGAATAATTGCGGAGGCGATCACCAGGCTGCGCAATTTGTTAATGGTGACATCGAGGGTGCCCAAAAATTTTGCGAGGGCCAGTGCAGTGGCCATTTTAGCGAATTCAGCCGGCTGGATGCCAAATCCTCCGATGGCAAACCAGCCCTTGGATCCCGACACTTCGCGTCCCGAAAAGATCACGACCACCAGCATGAAAAGGAAAAACCCATAAATAAACCAGGCAAACTGCGAAAAAAATTTGGGATCGACAATCAGTATTCCCAAAGCCAGAAACATTGCAGCAATGATAAAGAGCATCTGCTTGCCGTATTTCTGTGTCAGATCCACGATATTGTTGTGGGCATCGTTATACACCGCGGCGTAAATGTTCAGCCAGCCAATAAAGACCAGCGCGAGGTATAGTACAAGCAATACCCAGTCAATCCGGTAAAATATCCCCTTGTCTTCTCTCACTTTCAGGCAGTTTTCCGTTTATAAGATTCCCATTTATCATGCTGTTTTCCAGCTCTTTGCGTTTGACGGTGCGGTTCAGGTATTTTTCAATCATCAAACTTGCGATGGGGGCGGCCCATGCGGCGCCATAACCGGCATTTTCAACTACAACCGAGATGGCAATTTTTGTATTATTTAACGGGGCAAAGGCAATAAAGATCGAATGATGTTTGCCGTGCGGATTCTGTGCGGTACCGGTCTTTCCACCCATGGTGATGCTGTCGATTTTTGCAATTCTTCCGGTACCGTCGGTGATCACATTCGCCATTCCCTGAATCACAACATCGAAGTATTTCTCGTCGACCAGCACTTTATGTTTGGTAGTGAATGCCTTATTCAGACTGTCTTTCCGTCCGATAGCACGGATAATATGAGGGGTATAGTACCATCCGCGGTTGGAGATCAGGGCTGCCTGGTTGGCCAGCTGCATGGGCGTTATTCCGATCTCGCCTTGACCGATGCCGAGAGAAATGATGGTCATCGATCGCCAGCGGTTTTTGCCATGGTATTTGTCGTAAAATGCAGGTGTGGGAATGTTTCCGTTGAGTTCGCCCGGGATGTCGATGCCCAGCTTTTTACCGAATCCGAAGCTCATCACCTCTTTCCGCCAGTTTTCGTAACCCTGCCGGGTGTTCAGGAATGATTTTTTATCGATGATCGATTTAAATACCCTGCAGAAATAGGTGTTGCATGATATCTGGATTGCCCCGATCAGATCGAGCGGGGATGGATGGGGATGGCATCCCACCATTTTCCCATTTCCAAGCGGAAATCCACCGGGGCACCCGTACCGCGTGTCGGGGAAAAGCACTTGTTCCTGTTGCCCTACCAGTGCATCAACCAGCTTGAATGTTGACCCCGGAGGATACATGGCCATCAGGGCACGGTTGAAAAGGGGTACAAATACGGTATCCTGCAGGAGTTTTGTATAATTTTTTTTCCTGATGTTGCCAGCCAGCAGGTTTGGATCATATGACGGGCTGGAAACCACGCATAAAATTTCACCTGTTTGGGGTTCAATGGCTACGATGCTCCCTTTTTTATTGGTCATCAGCAGCTCGCCATACTCCTGCAATTCGGCATCCAGCGATGAGTACAGATCTGTTCCTGCCACCGAGGTAGTGTCGTACCTCCCTTCCCGAAAACTTCCCTTATCGCGGTTGAGCACATCGAATACCCGAATCTTCATCCCCTTTTTTCCCCGGAGGACATCTTCATACGATTTTTCAATTCCGCTGATGCCAATATAGTCGCCCGAACGGTAATAGGGGTTTTTCTCAATCATGTCGGGACTTGCCTCACCAATATACCCGAATGCGTGAGCGGCAACTTTGTAGGTGTATTTGCGAAGGGTTCGGGGTTGAACATAAAATCCAGGAAAGAGAAATAGCTTCTCCTCTAAAAAACCGTAGTTGTCGCGCGTGATTTGGGCTTCAAAAATGGAGGGGCGGTAAGGAGAATATTTTCTGGCCTTTCTCAACCGATGGATAAACTCATCTTTGTCGATTCCAATCAGGTAGCAAAGCGCCATTGTGTCGGGGCTCTTTACCTGTTGGGGGATTACCATCAAGTCATATGCAGCCTCGTTGTATATCAATAGCTTGCCATTGCGGTCAAACACGAGTCCACGGGCCGGATATTGGGTTACATAACGCAAAACATTATTGTTGGCAGACAGAATGTATTTATCAACCAGTATCTGCACATAAAAAAGACGGGCCAGATAGAAAAGCCCGATAAGCAGGAAAAACCCGATAATGATGAATTTCCGGTCAGCGTAAATTCGATCCATTAATTCGCTAACGCCTCCTCAGAATGACGGGTGGTGTAGAATCAACATTGCTTTTGTTCAATCCCCGGTCGTAAATGTAGAATTTGAATTTGATGGTATCGTACACTGGCACTGGATTCAATTCAAGGGAGTCAACGATAATGCCTTTAATGGCTTTATTGGCATCGTCGGGGGTGAGGTATGGAATTCGTGCATTGTAAGAAGGAATAAGCGGTACTTTAACGTAGGTGCCATTTTGTTTTTCGTAATAGTCAATGATGTAATTGTAGTAATAAATACTGCCGGTGTCGAAAGGAGGATTTATTTGATCCGGACGCAACCCGATATCTCCGTTCCCGTCTTTGAAAGCGATGGTTAAAAACCCTCGTGTGGCATGCCCCGCCGAATCGTACTCAGTGGTAAAACCCTGAAAGGCAATTTCAGGGATGTCGGGAAATACCTCTTTTTTAATGCATGATGCAAATAGGAAACTGCCGGCAATCAGCACGAATAACCAGCGATAGGAAAAACAATGAAAGTTGCGATAAAACATCATGAGCGGGTCGGCGTTAATTCAGTACCTTTACCGCCTGTAAAATTACAAAAAAAAGTGAACGGCTGAATGTGAAAAAGGGTAAGTCGGACGAACACTTTTTTTGGAACCGTCATTTTTTATGGAATCGAGAGAAAAAATTTTTGAAATATCTTCAGAACAGGAGTTTACCGCGTTTGCATTGGAACTGTTTCGGCATCAATACAGGCATAACCTGGTGTACCAAAGTTTTGTGGATGCACGGAAAGTGAAAGTTGAAATGGTGTCACAGGTAGAGGATATCCCGTTCCTGCCGATTGAATTCTTCAAAACGCATGATGTGGTGTGCGGCAATGTTCCTTCACAAGCCGTTTTCCGCAGCAGCGGTACCACCGGCATGGTGCGAAGCCGGCATCTGATAACCGACCTGACGGTTTATCGTCACTCATTTATCAAGGGTTTTGAACGGTGTTACGGCAACCCGCTCGATGTCCAGTTTCTTGCACTTACCCCCACACCCGAGCAGGCCCCCGACTCCTCCCTTGTTTACATGATTCAAAAGCTGATGGATTTAAGCAGCAGCCCCGAAAACGGTTTTTTTCTGGCCAGCCATTCGGGGTTAAATGCGCGTTTGAGGCAGCGGCGAGCCCGGAATAAAAAGGTGGTGCTGATTGGTTTAACCTATGCGCTCGTCGACTTTGCAACTCATTTTCCCGGCGACTATTCTCCACTCATTGTGATCGAAACCGGCGGAATGAAGGGACATCGTACCGAAATTACCCGGGAGGAGCTGCATTCGCTTCTCAGTCAGGCTTTTGGTGTTGAGCAAATTCATTCGGAATATGGCATGACCGAATTGTTATCGCAGGCCTGGTCGCAGGGTGAAGGTCGTTTCAATACCCCTCCCTGGATGAAAATCCTGATCCGCGACACAAATGATCCGTTGAGTTTTGTCGGCCCCGGCGAAACCGGCGGAATCAATATCATCGACCTGGCAAACCAGGACTCCTGCAGTTTTATTGCAACCCAGGATCTTGGCCGAATGCACTACGACAATCAATTTGAGGTTCTTGGCCGGTTTGAAGCTTCTGATGCGAGGGGGTGCAGCCTGATGATTTAATTTACGATTTACGATTTACGATTTTTCAGCCAGTAAATTTTTCCCGCACATGAATGCTCAACCCAACAATCCGTTGCATGGCAAAACACTGGAGGCGATTCTGATTCACCTGCTCACACTTTACAGATGGGAAGATCTTTACAAAATTGTCAGGATCAACTGCTTTCTCGAAAATCCAAGCATAAAATCAAGTCTGACGTTTCTGCGAAAAACCCCGTGGGCTCGAAAAAAAGTGGAGGATTTATACCTTAAATCGCTGGAATGAATGGTAACAGTTGCCGACAGGATCATCGCCTTTAACAAACAACTTGATTTTTCCGGTAATTTGCCTGATGGCATCAGCATCATGAATCCTTTTAAGGAAAATGATACGATCATCCCGGTTTCATCAGCCTTTTATCAGAAGTATTACAACGATAACAATCCAAGGCACCTTATCCTCGGAATCAATCCCGGGCGGTTTGGCGCAGGCGTTACCGGCATCCCGTTTACCGATCCGAAATTCTGTTTGTCCGCTTGGCTTCACGGCTATTGGTCCCAAAGGAAGGGAGGTAAATTACAATTATTATGACAGCGCCGAACTTACCCGTGCGGTGTACGATTTTATCGTTGACAGCATTAACAAGCAAATCGCCATCGGTGTTGAAACCGACGTATGCTTTTGTTTTGGCACCGGAAAAAACGAAGCATTTCTGCGGAAATTAAATGATGAAAAGAAATTTTTCAGTAAAATTGTTGCGCTGGAACATACGAGGTTTGTAATGCAATACAAAACCAGATCGAAAAAAGATTACATTGATAAATATATTTCTGCGTTCAAGCAAAACCAGTAAACCTATGGCTAAAACCAACAGTTGGTCGTGGGATCACATCAAACCGGCGTTTAACTTTACGGTATTGGTCGCTTCACTTGGCTATTTTGTTGACATGTACGATCTTGTGCTATACGGGATTGTGCGCATTCCAAGTTTAACCGACCTGGGAATCACCGGCGATGCATTGATTACCGAAGGGATGTTTTTGCTCAACATGCAAATGCTCGGGATGTTGATTGGGGGAGTCATATAGGGTATCCTGGGAGATAAAAAATGGAGGCTTTCGGTTTTGTTCGGTTCGATTGCCCTCTATTCGGTTGCCAACATAGCAAATGCCTTCGTTACCACGGTATCTGCCTATGCGTTTGCCCGATTTTTTGCCGGTGTCGGGCTTGCCGGCGAATTGGGAGCAGCCATCACCCTGGTAAGCGAGATCATGAAAAAAGAATCTCGTGGATACGGCACTACCATTGTAGCCTCGGTAGGGATATTGGGCTCGGTAACTGCCGGACTGGTAGGCGACTACTTCACCTGGAAATGGGCATATATTTTCGGAGGGATCCTCGGATTGTTGCTCCTGGTGCTTCGCGCAAAAATGCTGGAGTCGGGGATTTTCACCTCGCTGCAATCAAACAAGGTTGTAAAGAAAGGAGATTTTCTCAGCCTTTTTACAAACCGAAAGAGATTTTTTAAATACCTGCGTTGTATCCTGATTGGACTCCCGATGTGGTTTGTGGTAGGAGTCCTCATTATACTATCGCCTGAATTTGCTGATTGCCTGGGTGTTAAAGGTGCTGTAACCGCCGGAAAATCAATCATGTACTGTTACTCCGGGTTGGTGCTCGGCGACCTTCTCAGCGGATTTTCAAGCCAGGTTTTTCGTTCCCGGAAGCGCATCGTGCAGGTTTTTCTCCTTCTTACTGCCACCATGATCCTGATTTATCTGAACGCCACCAACATCACACTGGACCTTTTTTATACACTCTGTTTCTTTATGGGGATCAGCATCGGCTATTGGGCCGTTTTTGTGACCATTGCTTCCGAACAGTTTGGCACCAACCTGCGGGCAACCGTCACGACTACCGTACCAAATTTTGTAAGAGGTGGTGTGGTTGTCATCACCCTCTCTTTCGATGGTTTGAAAGGGGGTCTCGGACTTCAGGGGGCGGCCTTTGTTGTGGGATTCTTTACCATTTCATTGGCCCTGGTTTCCTTGTATTTTATGGAAGAGACATACGACAAGGATTTGAATTATCTGGAGGAAACATCCTGCAATGAGCCGTTGTAGCGGCATGTGGAGGTTTATCTTACAGCAGCAAATCCTGCCACCTGTCGAGGAGCGCAGGCAGGTCATTCTTTGGTGAGTTAACCAGCCACGAAACAGGCCATGCCTCCATTCGCTCCGCCGGATAGGGTTTCAATAACTCAACCAGCGACAAATCTGATTTTGGTTCGATCCAGCGTTGTTCATCGTCACGATGCAAGATTACCGGCATCCGGTTGTGGATTTGTTCAACCAATGCATTCGGGCTGGTGGTGATAATGCTGAATGAATGAACCGTCTCCCCCTCCAACGACACCCAGTTGTCCCACAACCCGGCAAAACAAAAAGCCTCCTTGTCTTTCAAGCGGATGTGCATGGGGGTTTTGGCGGCATCTTTCTTCCATTCAAAAAATCCGGTGGCGGGAACCAGGCAGCGTCTGGTCAGAAATGACTTTTTGAAAGAGGGTTTTTCCACCAATGTTTCTGCCCGGGCATTGATAAGTTTATTTCCGATGGAGGGTTCTTTTGCCCAGGATGGCACAAGTCCCCATCGGAAAAATTGTAAGGTGTCGGGAGCATCATTGGCAATTACGGCCAGTTTTTGGGAAGGGGAGCAGTTGTAACGTGATATGTAGATGGCTGTGCGCACCCTTACGCCAAACCGTTCAAGGATCAATGCATCTTCAACGGCAAAAGAATAGCGTCCACACATCTTTCATGAGTTTAAAGCAGTAAAATTACTCAGAAAAATCATAAAAATCCTGCCATAACAAATAAACTTGCAAAACTAATTTTTTCCTTATATTTGGCCCATGAAAACCGGCAGGAACAAATGAAGCATTACAATCTTACAATTACCGGGAAAGTACATCGGGTTGGTTTCCGTTTTTCGGCCATGGAAGCAGCCTACCGGTTTTCTATCTATGGGTTTGTGATGAACTCAGGCAAAAACACTGTATCTGTTGAAGCAGAAGGAACCATCGAAAATCTGGACCGTTTTTTGGCATGGTGCAGGAAAGGGCCGCTGGGCGCTAAAGTTGAAAATGTGGAGGTTCAGGAAGCGCCGTTGAAAAACTTTACCAGGTTTGAAATAATCAATGGTGTTTAGTGTTTAATGCAATTTGCACCGGAGGTCGCTGTTGCTCTATCCCAGTCCGGCGATTACAATAACAATTTCCCCTTTAACAGCCTTGTTTTCATAATAGGCGATGAGCTCTTTCAGAGATCCACGGATGTTCTCTTCAAAGATCTTGGACAATTCGCGTGAAACGCAGGCATGGCGATCTTCTCCGAAATATTCTGTAAATTGTGTCAGTGCCTTTACCAGCCGATGCGGAGATTCATAAAAGATCATGGTTTTCTCTTCTTTTGCAAGGGCAGTGAGGCGGGTATGCCGCCCTTTTTTGTGGGGGAGGAACCCCTCGAATACAAAATGGTCGGATGCAATGCCGGAATTGACCAGTGCGGGAACGAAAGCCGTTGCGCCGGGAAGGCATTCAACCCGAAGCCCGGCTTGTATGCAGGAACGAACCAGCAGGTAGCCCGGGTCGGAAATAGCGGGTGTTCCGGCATCGCTTACGAGAGCGCAGATTGCACCATCTTTCAGCCGTTCAATAACGTTTTCAATGGTTTTATGTTCATTGAAAAGGTGATGCGGCACTAATTTCTTAACGATGCCATAATGTTTGAGCAGGTGGCCGGTCGTGCGTGTATCCTCAGCCAGGATAAAATCAACCTCTTTCAGCGTTCTGAGTGCGCGAAGGGTAATATCTTCCAGGTTACCGACAGGGGTGGGTACAATAAATAATTGTGTTGCAGGCCGCATATCTTAAAACAATGGTTAGTTGTTCATCACAAGTTTGAATCCAACCCCGTGAACGTTGAGCAATTCAACTCTTGAGTCGTCTTTCAGGTATTTGCGTAGCTTTACAATATAAACATCCATGCTGCGGGCATTGAAATAACTGTCGTCATTCCATATTTCTTTAAGGGCCGTGTGGCGGTCGAGTACGACATTGGCATGGGTGCACAGCAATTTTAACAATCCGGCCTCTTTCGATGTCAGTTTCTGCTCTTTATTTTGGCTGATAAGCGTTTGACGGTTATAGTCAAAGGTGTAATTGCCAATTTTGTAAACGTTTGCTGCGCTTGCTGATTTAACGGTTTCATCGGTGCGGCGGAGGATGGCATGTATTCGTAACAATAACTCCTCCATGCTGAAAGGCTTTGTGATGTAATCGTCGGCGCCTATTTCAAATCCTTTCAATTTGTCATCCTGGAGCGACTTTGCAGTTAGAAACAGGATAGGCACTTGTTTGTTAGCAGCCCTGATCTCCATGGCTGCAGTAAATCCATCTTTCACAGGCATCATGATGTCGAGGATGCAAAAATCGAACTCTTTTCGTGCGAATGCATCGGTTGCTTCCTGCCCGTTGGTGCACAAAGTGGTTGCGAAGCCTTTTACCTCTAAATAATTTTTCAGAATATTCCCCAGGTTACGGTCATCTTCTGCAAGAAGCAATCTGGTTTGATTTTTATCCATTTGACTTTTTCTAATAAACGGGAAAGGTACGATTTTATTCTTTGATCACAAAGGGCAGGAATACCCTGAACTTGCTGCCTTTGTTCGCTTCACTTTCGATGCTGATTTTTCCATGATGCTCCTCAACTATGGCCTTCACATAGCTGAGACCTAATCCGAATCCGCGCACTTCATGGATATTTCCGGTGGGCACACGGTACAGTTTGTCGAAGATTTTCTTTTGTTCATTTTTACTGATTCCGATGCCATTATCTTCAATGGTCATGGCAATACCGTTGTTCACATTCTCGGTACTGATGCGGATCATTGGACGCTTTGGTGAATATTTGTTGGCATTGTCGAGCAGGTTGTACACCAGGTTTGTTACATGCACTTTGTCTCCCTCAATTTGTGATTTTGATGCCTTCAGTCTGCGTTTGATCTCTCCATCCTTGATTTCAACCTGTATCTTGAGGTTTTTAATCACATCGGTAATGATTTCATGGAGGTCGATGAGTTCCCGCTTCATTTTCAGCTCCCCTTTGTCGATCACAGCCGTTTGCAATATTTTTTCTGCCATCCCGGCCAAACGTTTATTCTCCTCCTGGATCATAGACAGATAACTGTCGAGAAATTCGCCAGAACTACGGAGATCCTTGTCGCTAAGCGCTTCGCAGGCCAGCGAAATTGTCGAGATGGGTGTTTTAAATTCATGGGTCATGTTGTTGATGAAGTCGTTCTTTATTTCGGAAAGCCTTTTCTGGCGGAAAATCGTGGCAATGGTGTACATAAACGAGGTCACGATAACAATGATCAGAATGATTGAGATCAGCAACATGCCCCAAAGTTCGGTAAGCAGAAACTGCTTTTCCCTGGGGAAATAGATGAGCAGGTATTCGGGACTGGTATAAATATCGGCCTGAAAGAGGACATAAGCGTTTCCTTTTTCAATCAGGTCTTTACGGAAACTGGGTGTTCGCTCCATCAAGAATTCCTGACGTTCGGGTTTGTAGATGCAGAATTCGTAACGGGTGTCCACCCCGCGAATGTTGAGTTGTAACCCGATCAGAGAATCCAGCTCGGTTAGGGTCAGTATACTGTCGTAGGGAAGATGCTGTTTGAAATTCAGAACACTCTCAAAAGGATTCATCGCCAGCGCTTTGGTTCGTTCCATGCGCTCTACCTTTTGCACCACTTTTACCATGGCTTCATTTACGCTGCGACGAAAATTTGCCTCCTTTATGGCCGAAGCGCTCCGAATCCAATAAAACTGGATTCCCATGAGTCCGGTCAACGCGATGGTCATGGCAATGATGGTGAAGATAATAACCCGCCTGTTCATGACTGCAAAGGTATCGAAAAATGGCGCTGTTTATTTTAACAATATTTAACGTATATTAATATTCATTAACAGTTTCAGGTTTGCGGATGCACTATTTTTGCATCGCAAGTTTATAAAAAAAATATTTACTGGTGATTGTTTCTGTATAGAAAACATATGCCAGACAGGTTATCAGAGATTGTTTATTGATTTCAAAGTGTGTTCAGGCAAGTGAGCGCACTTTTTTTTTAACCAGAGGTAAATTCAAACCCATGACACAACTGCAAATCGACATCAGCAAACTAAAATCTTTCTCAAACGAAGCTGCCTGGACAGCCATGCAGGAAGAGATGCACCAAAGCCACAGCTTGTTAACGGATAGAACCGGTAAAGGAAATGATTTTCTGGGGTGGGTTGATTTACCTGTACAAATTGAGACGGAGTTTCTCAGGCGCATTCAGTCGGATGCTGAAAAGATCCGGGAGATGGCCGAAATATTTGTGGTTATCGGGATTGGCGGCTCCTATCTTGGGTCAAAAGCGGTAATAGAGGCCCTGGGAAATCCGTTTGAAACTGCGAAAAGAGGTTCCGGATATCCGCATGTTGTTTTTGCCGGTGAAAACCTGAGTGAAGATTATCATGCCCGGTTGCTTGAATTGCTCGACAAAAAAGAGTACGCGGTTGCGGTTATTTCCAAATCGGGCACTACCACCGAACCCGCCATCGCCTTCCGGCTGATCAGGCAGCATATTGAGGCGAAATATGGGAAAGAGGAGGCCCGCAAACGAATTTTTGCCATCACCGACTCCTCACGCGGGGCTCTGAAGAAGCTGGCCGATGCAGAGGGATACGAAAGCTATGTGATTCCCGACGATGTGGGCGGACGGTATTCGGTGCTTACCCCGGTAGGCCTTTTACCAATCGCTGTTGCCGGCTTTGACGTGTGTGCGTTGGTTGACGGGGCAGTGAAAATGCGCGAGGTGGCATTGAAATCATCTGCTATGGATGAGAATCCCTGTGTTGTGTATGCTGCAGCGCGCAACATCCTGCTTCAAAGCGGGAAGTTTGTGGAGATTCTTGTCGCTTTTGAACCCAACCTGCTCTATGTAATAGAATGGTGGAAGCAACTTTATGGCGAAAGTGAAGGTAAAGAGCACAAGGGGATCTTTCCGGCCGGGGTGACATTCACCAGCGATCTGCACTCTATGGGTCAATACATCCAGGAGGGAAAGCGTATTCTTTTCGAAACGGTGATTTCTGTTGGCGAACCTGTTTCGCGGCTGGTGGTGCCCGATGATCCGGAGAATCTCGACGGGTTGAATTTTCTTTCCGGAATGCGTCTTTCCGACGTAAACCGGCAGGCAGAACTAGGAACCATGCTGGCCCACGTTGACGGAGGTGTGCCGAATATCAGGCTTGCAATTCCCGCCATCAACGAGTATTACCTCGGCCAGTTGATCTATTTCTTTGAATTTGCCTGCGCCCTGAGCGGGTATGCGCTGGGCGTAAACCCCTTTGATCAGCCGGGTGTGGAAGCCTACAAGAAAAACATGTTTGCCCTGTTGGGTAAACCAGGTTTTGAAAAGGAAACCACCGAAATCAGGAAAAAATTATAGAGACGTCTCGTGTCACGTGTCCCGGGTCACGAATTTCTCTATCACCTCAGCAAAATACCGGTATTCAAGCGTATGAACCTTCCCTGCAAGGCTTTCAGGAGTCTCATTCGGTGACACAGGGCATTTCGCCTGGAAAATAATGCTCCCTTCATCATAGTTTGCATCAACAGAATGGATTGTTATGCCCGACTCAGAGTCGCCGGCTGATATTACAGATTGGTGAACCTTTATTCCATACATGCCTTTGCCTCCGTGTTTTGGGAGAAGAGCCGGATGAATATTGATGATTTTCCCCGGATATAATGCAAGTATGTTATGCGGTATGAGCCAGAGAAATCCGGCCAGGATCAGGTAATCAATCCGGTTCGTTTTCAGCAATTCGGGAATATCATCGGTTTCATAAAACGTAGCACGGTTGAAAACAATTGAAGGGATTTTTAGAAGAGCTGCACGTGTAAGTACATGAGCATCCGGTTTGTTACAGAGCAAAATACTGACTTCAATCGCAGGATTTTCTGCAAAATACTCAATGATTCTTTGGGCGTTGGAACCATTGCCAGAGGCAAACAAAGCCAGGCGCAGCATAGTGAAATTGGTGTTGGTTCGCAAAAATACAAAACCAGGCGTTTGAAACCTAACCCGATAAAGTTATAAAATGTTGAAATAAAGCGAAAAAGTGTCTGCGGAAGGAAAACCAGAACCCTAACATATTTTCTAAGTATCACAAAATCAACAATGTGTTTTTTTAAACTGTTAAAAATTCTTAAATTATGTTGGAGGGATGCAAGAATATTCTTTTCTTTGCAAACGTTTTTAACCAAAAAAAATTAACATGTCTGACATTGCAGCAAAAGTAAAAGCTATCATTGTTGATAAGCTTGGTGTTGATGAAAGTGAAGTTAC
>DYQT01000104.1 GCA_020719165.1 Draconibacterium orientale
TCATTATCCAAATGTACTAAAAAATCACTTGACCGAAAGGGATAAGCAGTTAATGATAAATAAAATACTCGAAAATTTTAAGATTGACTCCTTAAACAAGATGCAGGTGGCGGCTATTGAAGCGGCCCGGAAATCGAACGACATCGTGTTGCTGTCGCCTACCGGGTCGGGGAAAACACTGGCTTTTCTGTTGCCGGTTTTGAGCAGGTTAAAGACCGATGATCCCGGAATTCAGGCATTGATACTGGTTCCTTCAAGGGAATTGGCCATGCAGATAGAACAGGTCTTTAAGCAAATGAGCACGGGCTTCAGGGTAAATTGTTTTTATGGCGGACATGCCACCAAAACAGAGCGAAATAATTTAACCCATCCGGCTGCCGTGATCGTGGGTACGCCCGGAAGGATTGCCTATCACCTGCGGAATGACCATTTTATTACCGACTCCATTCATACGCTGGTACTCGATGAATTTGATAAAGCGCTGGAATTTGGTTTTAAAGAGGAGATGTCGTTCATTATCTCTCAATTGAAAAAACTCCGGCAAAGGATATTGACCTCGGCCACCGGCATGGCGGAGATTCCTGCTTTTACCGGCATGAAAAGCCCGGTTGAACTGGATTTTTTATCCAGCCGGTCACCCACAACTTCCGAATTAAAGGTAAAATACCTGCGCGCGCCCGATGCTGATAAGCTGCAAATTTTATTCGCACTTATCTGTAAACTTCAAAACAAGCCGGCGCTGGTTTTTTGCAACCATCGCGAAGCAGTTGAGCGTATTGGCCTGCTGCTGATGGAGAAAGGAATGGCGCATGGAATCTTCCATGGTGGGATGGAACAGGAAGAGCGGGAACGGTCGCTGATAAAATTCAGAAACGGAAGCCATCGCTTGCTGATAACCACCGATCTGGCTTCCCGAGGACTTGATATTCCTGAAATTGAGGCTATTATACACTATCAATTGCCTGTTTCCCAGGATGTGTTTACCCACCGGAACGGCCGGACTGCAAGAATGAATGCTGCCGGAACCTGCTATTTGTTGTTGTCGGCCAACGACCATCTGCCGCCATTCATCAAAGAGGCGCCTGAGCAGGAGACATTACCCGATAAAATCAAGCTGCCCGACAAATCTCCGTGGCGAACCTTGTACATTGCTGCCGGGAAAAAGGAGAAGATCAATAAAATGGATATCGTTGGCATGCTTTTGCAAAAAGGAAAACTGGCCCGGGAGGAATTGGGATTGGTCGAAGTTTTAGATCATGCCTCGTATGCTTCGGTACAAAGCAATAAAATTGAAAAGGTTCTTGCGTTGATCAAAAATGAGAAGATTAAAAATAAAAAGGTCAGGATTGAAGTCTCCTGGTGAAGGTAAATAATTGACAATGATAACCCCATTTTGAATATGATCGTAACTGCCAAAAACAACAAACAGATCAATATCCGGAAATTTTCAATGGAGGATGTTGACAACCTTACCAGGTATTTTAGTCAGCTAAGTGAAACGACAAAAAGGAGGTATGGGCCGCACCCGTTTGAAAAACAATCTATTGTGGAGGTATATACCAAAAATGAGGACCATTGCGGTTTCGTTGCCTATGAGGTAGGAAATACCAGCATTATCGCCTATTCAATAGTCCGCCTGGGCACCTTGCCACAAGACCGGGATCGACTTTATTCTTATGGTTTGACCCTGCATGAAAAAACAGATGCCACTTTTGCTCCATCAGTTGCTGATGATTGGCAAAGTACCGGTATCGGAAGCAGCATATTTTATTATGTCGTTTCTGAATTGAAACAGAAAGGAGTTTGTCGGATCATCCTGTGGGGTGGCGTTCAATCTTCCAACGAAAAGGCGGTAAATTTTTATAAAAAGCATGGTTTTCAAACCCTTGGAAAATTTGAACACAACGGGCCAAATTATGATATGGCGTTGGAAATCAGTGCTATTTCTTAGCCTTTTTTTCTTTTTTCTCCAACCTTTTTTCCTTCAGTGTTTTTGTCGGTTCTTTTTTAACCTCTTTTTTTTGATCTTGTCCTTTTGACATAACGTTGGTTGTTAAGGGTTACAAACTGATTTTACTGTTTATTAAAAGGGGAGGTTGTCGCCTGATGGCATTTCATAATAGCCGGGAGGCGGTTCCTCCTCGTACGGAATCGATTGGGCGGCACCTTTTTTCACAATTTTCCAGGCCTTGGCTTCGGTGTACCACCTGTTGTTAAACTCCCTGCTTTCAAGGTCGAAGGAAACTTCGGCATCCTCACCTTCCGTTAGTTTGAACTGATCGATTTTGTCCCCCCACAATGAAAAACAAATCTTCCTGGGTATCTGTGCAGCAGTTTCAATGATAAATTCCTGCTTTTTCCAGGTTCCATTTTTTCCTTCACCCGACTGAAGTGGCAACAATCTGATAATTTTTCCTGTTATTTCCATGGTAAACAATTACTTAAAAAAACTGAATCAAAACTAAATTCCAAGGAACTAAAATAGCACAATTTGGCTTACCAAAACAGGTTGTTGAAAACTATGATTAACGGTTGTAAGTGCCTGCACTGTTTTCGTTTTTGATCTCCTGGTCGATCATCAACTCTGCCTCTGAACGGATCAGGATCCCGATTGGTTTCTTCTGGCTGATGGCTTTTTTGACCAATATTCTGAGTTGCAACGTGTCATTTTCCAATAATGACTTGTAATGATTGAAGCGCTCGGTTACCATATATTCGGCCTCAGTCCGAATCATCTCGGGAAGTGGTTTGTTTGCCGCCAATGCTTTTTTCCTCGTTAATGCATGCCACGCCGAATCCTTCATGATCCGCGATTGATAATACCTGGCCTTTTCCCCGGCCATATATTCAGCATCGATTCTGATCATATCCTCTACCGACCTGCCATTCTCTTTTGCTTTTTGCCTGATGAGTTCCATCCAGTTTGGGTCTTCCCGAATCCTGGATGAATAGTATCCTGCCGACTCTGCCGGGCTGAGATCGCCTGTAGGAAACGAACTGGTTCCATGAAACCCAATCCCCAGCTGGTCTTCCAGGACCCTGATGTTCATGTTTACGGCAGAATCCAGGTCGTCAGCTCTGATTGAATACAGGGTAAGATATGCCAGGATATACTCCTGCCGGGAGTAATAAATATCACATAAAGCCCTGATCAAATCTGAATGCCCAGGGTACAACATTAACCCCTTTTTCAAGAGATCCTCCGCCTCGTCATACGAAGAGGTTATCTTATAAACTTCTGCCAAATTTGTTATAGATTTGATTTTGTCAGGATACAATGTATATGCCTCACTGAAAGCCATCAATGCGCTTTTGTGGTCATTCAATTGTAAATATGCCTGCCCTGCATACGAAACAACCGGATTGGATAGCGGATCCATGTTCTTTAAGGGTGAAATGGCATGTTTCGCATTGTCCAGCATCATCGGCCAATCTTGTCTTTTAAAAAATGCCAGCGCCCTGCGCAGGTAAAACTCCTGTCGTGTGGCAGCAAAACTGTATATTCCAGCAAAGGAAACCACCAGGAACAAAGGGATGACTATAACAAACCGGTTGACTTTCAAAGTGGACGCGACATCTACTTTGTACATCATGGCCACCACACCAGCAACATACACTGCCAGTAAGGCCTGGTGGTAGGGCCGTTCATAAGGAAAATCGAATGCGGAGGCTATCAGGTAACCTGTAAGACCTGAAAGAAGGAAAAATGAAAACATCCTGTCTTTACCGGTCGACTTGAAAATAATAGTAAACAGGTAATATATGGTCAACGCAAAAACGGAAAGAAAAAGGACAAGTCCGAAAATCCCTTTTTCGGCCATTACCCAGAGAAAATCATTGTGCGGACGGATCCAGTTCAGCTGCTCATTTTCTGAAAAACGGCCGTTATAATATTTTGGGGCATTGATCTGCCAGTTACCTGCCCCGACACCGGTCAATAAATGATCCCGGATCATTTCCGTTGTCAACGACCACGTTTTTACCCTTCCGGTATTCAGTTCGTCCCTGAGATTTCCGATAGACATGAAAGACCTGATGTAGGAATTCTCAGCCGTTTTTCCTCTTGAACGGATGACTAAAATGCTGGCAACCAGAATAATTGCAATGACGGAAACCGGAACAAACCTCCGTCCGGGTGAAATATTGAATTTCTTTGCCCAAATAGCGAGCACCCCGGAGGAGAGGATAACCGAAATGATTATCCCCAGCCATACGGCGCGTGTTCTTAGGAGAAAGATCAGGATACAAATCAGGACCATTGCCACAATGTACGCTGACCTCAGGTAACCTTGTTCGGCATAAATCCCAAAAGCGATAAATGGTAAGAGCATCATCAGAGACAGAGAATACAGGTTTTTATGTGACATAATGCCGTCCACTGCGTATACAACCGGACGACCATCGGACATCATCAGGTTCTCAGATCCCCAAACCCGGGTGCTGAACTGGGAGAAACCAATTGCTATGGTTACCAGGGCAGAACAAAGCACAAGTGCAGATAATTTCTCCATCCACTTTTCGGTTTTAATAAACAGGATAGAACCGGTGACGATCAACAATATGAATATTATTGTTTTTACAATATCGTAAAGACTTTCTTTGGGATTGAATGCAATGGTCATGGAGCCAATGATCACAGCCAGGTAGGCGGTGAGAAACCAGAATATTTTGTACCTGAGTACCGAAAGATCAATGGTTTGGCAGGCTTTAACGGGGACCATAGAAACGCAAATGCCAAATAAAAGTATGCTCAGTGCCAGCAGCCGGGGCATCATGGTCTTGTCAATGACCTCATCCAGGTAAAAAATCGGGAGGAACAGAATGATGAACCCGGAAAAAATATAGAAAGCAAAATCCGACCTCCCATTGATTTGAGTGGTATTATGTTTTTTCTTATTTTTCATACCTGCCAAGCCAATGAAATGAGTTAACAAATTTCTGAAAAAAAATTACATTTTACATGTTTTAAAATGCAACCCATGACAAGGCAATCGTTGATTTTGATTTTTCTTTCAATCTTTAATGAAGTGATATTTTTTAAACAAAGTACTGGTGTAAAAACAATGATCCTTTCAACACCCCTGATCGACCTGACCAATGCCTCACAGCTTACCTTCAGGTTCAGGTCAAAAACAACCGTTTCCAGTCTGAAGGTAGGGCTTATGACTGACCCTGTCAATCCGGCAATATTCAGGGTGCCCTTGCCGGTTTCAGGAGGGCAGAAGTTGTCACCGGTTCCGGTTGTAAATCTTTTTCTATTCAGGCATTCCAATACCAGAATTGTTGTAACTTTGCCCGTCAATGTGTCAGGCTGCTTGCTGTGGCATAAAAAATGACTAGATTTGTTCTAAATTATTCATCAATGGAATCCGAATCAAATAAAATCCTGGATGAAGTTACGCAGGGGGATTACAAGTATGGCTTTGTAACAGATATCGACACAGAATTTGCTCCCACCGGACTTTCTGAAGATACCGTCCGGTACATCTCGTCAAAAAAAAATGAACCTGAATTTATGCTTGATTTCAGGCTGAAGGCCTACCGGCATTGGCTTACCTTGTCGCAGCCCTCATGGGCACAATTAACCATTGCTCCGATAAATTTTCAGGATATCATTTTTTACGCGGCACCTAAGAAAAAGAAGGAGTTGGCAAGCCTCGATGAAGTTGACCCGGAATTGCTGGCTACCTTCAACAAGCTGGGCATATCGCTGGATGAGCAGAAAAAACTGACAGGTGTTGCGGGAGTGGCCGTAGATGCTGTGATCGACAGTGTATCGGTAAAAACTACCTTTTCTGAAACCCTTGCAAAACACGGGATCATATTTTGCTCCTTCAGTGAAGCTGTCCAAAATCACCCTGATCTGGTGAAACAATACATGGGGTCGGTGGTGCCATATACGGACAACTATTTTGCGGCGCTCAATTCTGCGGTTTTCAGCGATGGCTCTTTTTGTTTTATCCCGAAAGGGGTGCGATGTCCGATGGAGTTATCTACCTATTTTCGCATCAATGCTGCCAACACCGGGCAGTTTGAACGTACACTCATCGTGGCTGAGGAGGGAGCTTACGTGAGTTATATGGAGGGGTGCACAGCCCCTCAGCGGGATGAAAACCAGTTGCATGCCGCCATCGTGGAGATCGTGGCCATGAAAGATGCCTCGGTCAAATATTCAACCGTCCAAAACTGGTATCCGGGCGATAAAAACGGATTGGGGGGTATCTATAATTTTGTTACCAAACGAGGTATCTGCAAGGGAAGTAATTCAAAGATCAGTTGGACACAGGTAGAAACAGGATCGGCCATTACCTGGAAATATCCAAGCTGCATTCTCCTGGGTGATAATTCGGTTGGGGAGTTCTATTCCGTTGCTGTTACCAACAACCACCAGCAGGCCGATACCGGTACCAAAATGATTCACCTGGGTAAAAATACCCGCAGCACGATCATCTCCAAAGGGATATCTGCCGGAAAAAGCAATAACTCCTACCGGGGATTGGTTCGGATTTCAAAGAATGCCATTAATTCCCGCAATTACAGCCAGTGCGATTCGTTGCTGCTCGGAGCCAGATGCGGGGCACACACCTTTCCATATATCCAGGTTGACAATAAATCATCGATCGTAGAGCATGAAGCGACCACATCGAAAATTTCAGAAGACCAGCTTTTTTACTGTCAGCAGCGCGGAATCTCAGCCGAAAGCGCCATCGGTTTGATTGTGAACGGATATGCCAAAGAAGTATTGAAACAACTGCCCATGGAATTTGCGGTAGAAGCCCAAAAACTGCTGTCAATATCTCTGGAAGGGAGTGTTGGATGATATGCTGATGAGATAATATGCTGATGAGATAATGTGCTGATGTGCTGATGAGATGAAAGACAGGGTGGGGGTATCTTATTTCAGATTTCAGATTTCAGATTTCAGAGTTAATATTTTAAATTTTTTCTATGTTGCTACAAATTAAAAACTTACATGCCGGCATAAACGGCAAGGAAATTCTCAGGGGAGTAGACCTCGAAGTAAACAAGGGTGAAGTCCATGCCATTATGGGACCGAACGGAACCGGTAAAAGTACATTGGCTTCGGTCATCGCCGGTCGCGAAGTATTTGATGTTACTGACGGAGAGATTCTGTATCAGGGAAAAAATTTACAGAAACTATCCATCGAAGACAGGGCGCGGGAAGGAATATTTTTAGGCTTTCAATACCCGGTAGAGATTCCCGGAGTGAGTATTACCAACTTTATGCGGACGGCGGTGAATGAGATACGCAAGTTCAAAGGACTTGATCCATTGCCTGCCGGTGATTTTCTCCGGTTGATGGAAGAAAAAAAGCGTTTGGTGGAGATCACTTCCAACCTGACCAATCGTTCGGTCAACGAGGGATTTTCGGGGGGGGAGAAGAAAAAGAATGAAATTTTCCAGATGGCCATGCTTGAACCCATGCTGGCCATTCTCGATGAAACCGACTCGGGACTCGACATCGATGCACTCCGGATTGTTGCCAATGGTGTGAATAAACTTCGCCGCCCCGACAACGCTTTCGTGGTGATTACCCATTATCAGCGGCTGTTAGACTACATTGTCCCCGATTTTGTGCATGTGCTGTTTGAGGGTAAGATTGTTAAATCAGGAGGAAAAGAACTGGCCCTCGAACTCGAAGAAAAAGGTTACGACTGGATAAAAAAAGAACAAATATAGTTCATCCCTCCCATCTCCCCTGGGAGAGGGGTCGGGGGTGAGGAAAACTCATTGAAATGCATACCAATATTAAAGAACCCATCACGAAACAAAGGTGTATCGGGCTTTACGAAAAGAATCGAAGCTTCCTCACTGCATATGACACGCCTGCGCTCGTCAAAGTGAGGGATGAGGCCATTACCTCCTTTAAAAGGCTTGGATTCCCCGATACCAGCCAGGAATCATGGCGTTTGACCGATTTGGAGGAAAGCCTCGGACAGGAATATGATTATCAACTGATTCCCAACAAGGAGGTTGATTTTCAGAAGGTGTTCCGATGCAATATTCCGCATCTTGATACCGCTGTTATCGGGCAGTTGAACGGCTGGTATGTATCCAAGGATGTGCCGCTGATTGAACTTGGCAACGGGATCATCATGGGCAGTTTGGCCGAAGCGCGAAAAAAGTACCCGCGCCTGATTGAAAAATATTATGGAAGCATGGCTGATGTTACAGCCGATGGATTTACCGCGCTGAATACGGCTTTTGCCCACGACGGGGTGTTTATATTTGTGCCCGACAACGTGCAAAGTCCCAAGCCCGTACAGTTGATCAATGTCATCCAACATGAAGAAAACCTGTTTCTGCAGTCTCGAAACCTGATCGTGGTTGGCGCCAACGCCAGGTTGTCACTTGTTCATTGCGACGATTCGTATAATCATCAGGCCAGTTTTTCGAATATCGTCACCGAGGTACATGTGGGCGAACATGGGGTGATGGATCATTATAAACTACAGAATATCAACAACAACAGTACCCTCGTCAGTTCAGTTTATTTCCGTATGGATGCATCTGCGTGTCTGGAATCGCATTATATTTCGCTCAACGGCGGGTTGATCCGCAACAACATCAGGGTACTCTTTAATGGCGCTCACGGGAATGCCAAAATTTTCGGACTTTATCTGATGGATCGTAAACAACTCACCGACAATCAGGTGTTTATCGACCACGCTTTTCCCGATTGCACCAGCAGTGAAACCTTTAAAGGGATTCTTGATGAACATGCACGCGCCATCTTCAACGGGCATGTGCTTGTTCGCCGCGATGCCACAAAAACCGATGCACGTCAAAGTAACAAGAATATTTTACTTACCGACACTGCCAGGGTTAATTCAAAACCATTTCTGGAGATTTACAATGATGACGTTAAATGCTCACATGGTTCTACAACCGGGCAACTCGACCAGGAATCGATGTTCTATCTCCGTCAGCGGGGCATTGGAGAGGAAACAGCCCGAATGTTGCTGATGTTCGCTTTTGCCGACGAAATTGTTGCGAAAATAGCCATTCCCCAGTTGCGGCAACGCATTGAAGACATGGTTAAAAAGCGTTTGCAGGGCGAACTGCAGATTTGCGAACAGTGTGTGCTCCATTGCAGTACACCTGAACACCCCGTTGAATTCGTGATAGATCTCAGTAAAATATAAAATAACTTCGAATACTCAGATATTTTAACCACCAAGGCACTCAGAACACTCAGATACACTGAGGAATATAGGTATAAACTTTGTGATTCTTAGTGCCCTTAGTGCCTCAGTGGTTTTATTTTCTAACCGGATATTGGCCACATGAACACCATTGTATCCATTTACAAGCAACGAATTGCAGGATTTACTTCCGTGATTGACCGGTTGCGGAAACCTTTGCGCTGGATCCCCTGGTTGAGGCTTATCCTGTTCATCCTCACAGGTTTGTCGGTTTACTATGCAGTGAAATCTCCAGGGGCCGCTTTTGTGGTTGTGGCAATCCTACTTTTTGCCGGGTTCCTTTTTGCCGGCTTGTATGACAGCAAACTGAAAAAGGAGATTCAGAGGTTTCAGCATCTGACCAGGATCAATGAACAGGAAATCAAAGCAATGAATGGTGATTGCACTGCCTTTGATCCCGGAAATGAATTTATCGATCAAGACCATCCTTACACCCACGACCTCGATATTTTTGGGTCAGGCTCTCTGTTCCAGTATGTCAACCGGACTTCGACTATTTTTGGAAAGAATAAACTGGCGGATTACTTCTCGGCTGCATTTCATTACCGGGATGAAATTTTATCACGCCAGCCGGCCATTGCCGAACTGTCGGCCAACATTGAATTCAGGCAGAAACTTCAGTTGATTTTCATGCATCAGGATACCGCAGCAAAGGATCTGTCGGATATGGTGAACTGGTTGAATAAAAAGGAGGGCATGAAACATGTAAATCCCATGAATGGGTTGTCGTGGATTCTTCCTGCGATCACGGTAAGCGGGATTGCTTTATCTGTTTTCGGTTTCCTGCCATACCAGTTTCCTGTGATCATGGTGTTGCTTCAGCTGCTTATTGTATTTGCCTACAGTCGAATGACCATGTTGGTGCACCAGTCGGTTACCTCGCAGGTTGGGATATTGCAGAAATATTCGCTGGCCCTTTCCCTGGTTGAAGAGACAAGATTTACCTCGGGATTCAACATTCAATTGCAACACAATCTTCGGTCCGGAATGCTGGTTTTACCCGGCCAGGTTATTCGGCGGCTATCGAAGCTGCTCAATATGATGGACTCCAATCTCAACCTATTGGTTTCTGTCATCATGAACGGGCTTTTCATGTTCAACATTCATGTGCTGATTGCGGTTGAACGGTGGCGATTGACCTATAATAGCCATGTTCCACAATGGTTTGAGGTGCTGGCTGAGTTGGATGCCCTCTGCAGTCTTGGAACTTACGCTTTTAACAACCCTGCCTACAGTTATCCCGAACCGGTGACAGATGGTTTTCAGTTTGTTGCAGAGAAAATCGGCCACCCGCTGATCCAAGCGGAAACGTGTGTCACCAACGACATTGAAATCAGGGGATGGAACCAGTTTCGCATCATCACCGGTGCCAACATGTCGGGGAAAAGTACTTTTCTGCGTACGATTGGGGCCAATTTACTGCTGGCCATGATGGGGGCGCCGGTATTTGCCAAACGTCTGAGCTTTTACCCGATAGAAATCCACAGCAGCATCCGCACCAATGATTCGCTTGCAAAGCGGGAATCATACTTTTACGCAGAGTTGAAAAGGTTGAAGGAGATTATCGTCGGGCTGGAACAGGGGAAGCAGAAACTCATTCTGCTCGATGAAATCCTCAAGGGAACCAACTCCTCCGACAAGCAAACCGGCTCCATTGCCCTGATCAGGCAACTGATGAAATATAAACTGGCCGGACTGTTTGCCACCCACGATCTTGCATTGGGCGACCTCATCAATCATTATCCTGAGAACATTCGCAACCTCTGCTTCGAAATTCACATCACCGGCGATAAGATGGAGATTGATTACAAACTTTCGCCGGGCGTTTGCCGCAACCTCAACGCCTCTTTCCTGATGAAAAATATGGGGATTATCCTGGAGGAAGACCCTCATCTTTACTAATCTTTTCAACTTCTACCTTAAGCGTGGGAACCCTGAGAATAATCTGTGATGCCATAGGTTTGATTTGGTTTTGCCCCTGCTCATTGATTCAAACCCCAATGAGATAAGGAATTTCCAGCAAAATTCCAACATCAAATCAATTATATCAATAGCAAAAAAATATACTTCCGGGAGAGTTAGGGTGACTTGGTAAAAGAGCCAATAATTTTCGTGCAGTAAACAACACCCTCCAAAAACCTCATTATCTTTTTGTTATATTTTTTACTGCTTATCCCTTTCGGTCAAGTGATTTTTTAGTACATTTGGATAATG
>DYQT01000350.1 GCA_020719165.1 Draconibacterium orientale
CAAGACCTCGATTAAAAGTAAAACTTTTTTTCATGCTGTACACAAATTTCATAACTATGGTAGAATTCGATATTTCATTTCATGCGCCAGGAAGCATCAATTATTTAAGGTTTCCAACGTTGAGCAACGGATTACCAGTAATGAGAAACCGTTAAAACCACCTGTATGTTTACCCGGGGTAGCAGAAGAGAAAAACAAACTGGTAAGCTCGGTTACATGTGGATGTAGTTCGATTATAAGCGAGTATCATTCTTTTTTTCGTGCCGGGCAAAAGCAACAACATCAAAAAGCGCAGTACTATCTTCAAGGGATTTTCTGTGCAGAACGCGGGAAACGGAATATTGAACGCATGGTGGAAGAAGTTTCAGGAAGTGAGTATGAGTCATTGCAACATTTTATCTCTAATTCGCCCTGGGATTCAGAGGGATTGATGCAACAACTGGCCAGGAATATTTCAAAAAAACTTCAGCCAACAGGAAAAATCGGATGTACGGTCGATGAAAAAGCTCATTTGAAAAAAGGAACAAAATCAGTGGGTGTAGCTCGTCAATATGCAGGAACCTCAGGCAAAGTAGATAATTGCCAGGTTGGAGTTTATCTAAGCTTGACCGCAGGCAAATATTCTTCATTGACCAATTCCCGGTTGTTTCTGCCGCAGAAATGGATTGATGATCCCAAACGATGTGAAAAAGCAGGGATTCCCAATCACAAGATGGTATTCAAAACCAAACCACAACTGGCGCTTGATATGATTGCCGAACATCTGGATTGCGGAGTTAAATTTGATTATGTCAATGGAGATGGGCTGTATGGTAATGGATTTGAGTTTAGCAAAGGGTTAATGGCAAAAGGTGTGAACTATGTTTTAGAGACGCATTGCGATCAAACCATCTTTATTGAGAAACCGTTCATCTCGGTTCCTGTGAATAAACCTGGAAAACGAGGAAGACCACATTGTTTGCCGATAGCTGATCAGAGTGGGTTCAGAGTTGAAGAGTATGCACGAAGGTTACACAAAAAAGATTTTACAGAAGTTCGCATACGGCGCACCACCAAAGGCTGGCTTACTGCGTTGGTTCATGTAGTTTCCGTCTGGGTCTGGGATAAAAAAGCCGCGGACCTCAACCCAATCCAACAGACCTTGGTCATACGAAAACCATTGGTCAAAGCAGATAAAATAAAATATTCGTTGAGTAATATTCCCAAAGAAGACCAGAGCATTGAAGAATTTGCATTCATGCAAGCCCAGCGGTTCTGGATTGAAGGCTGTTTTCGTGATGACAGTCATGATCTGGGCATGTCAGACTACCAGGTTCGCACTTTCCGGGGCTTTAACAATCACATGGCCTTGACCTGCGTAGCCATGGAATATATTCTTACCGAACGATTGAAAAATGCCCAAGATGTCCCTTTGCTATCCACCAATGATATCAGGTTGTTGATCGCCAGAGAGATTCGAGCCGAAGAAGATTATATCTGCGACAATCATCGATTTGAACAATTGCAAAAACGACATCGGCAGCGACAAAAAGATATCGATCGTCATTATGAACTCAATTTACCAAAGTAGAATTAATTTTTTCGTTTTATTATAAACCCCCTTTTCAGAGGGGACTCAATCAACCATTATGAACTGGAGTTGCTTGAGGCTGAGGCCTACATGGGAGAGATCAGGGGGATTCTGAAGAAACTCTGGGTAATTTCGAAGGAGGTTGCTGTTGAACAGCCTGCAAAAGTTGCGAAGAAGCGGGACAGGCCGAGGTTGGAGAAGCTGGTGGTGAAGGATGAACCGCTCCCGGTTCTGGTTGAGAAGAAGGAGCGTGCAAAAGGGAAGGCGGCCTCCACGAAAGCGAAGCCGGGACCACTGCCGAAGTCATTTTTATAAATCTTGCCATCGGTGGTGGCGGCAATGCAGATGGCAGGACCAGCGCTGCAGGTCGCCGCGAAGCTGGCGAATAACTTTTTTATAAAATAGTAGGCTGCAATCGGGGAATTCGTTATTTTCGCAAATTGTTAGAATCTTCACAAGAGAGGAACTAAATAATTAAAATTCAATATATTATGAGTAAACAAAAGAAATTTTTGTCCTGCGATGGTAACCAGGCTGCTGCCCATATGGCCTATATGTTCAGTGAAGTTGCCGCGATCTACCCGATCACTCCTTCTTCCAACATGGCCGAGAATGTGGATGAGTGGGCTGCCCATGGCCGTAAAAATATTTTCGGGGATGAGGTTAAGGTTGTTGAGATGCAGTCGGAAGCTGGTGCTGCCGGCGCTTTGCACGGTTCGTTGCAGGCGGGTGCGCTCACCTCAACCTTTACTGCTTCGCAGGGTTTGCTGCTGA
>DYQT01000105.1 GCA_020719165.1 Draconibacterium orientale
GCATGTATTAGGCCTGCCGCTAGCGTTAATCCTGAGCCAGGATCAAACTCTCCATTGTAAAAGGAAAATTTAATCTTATTCAGGGTTACTATTACCAAAAAAAGAAATTAACTAGGTTAATATATAATCTGGGATATTTGCTACTACATTTACTTCAGTCTTTCAAAGAACATTTCTTCATTTCCCCATCCGGGTACTTTGTTTTAAAATCGGACTGCAAAATTACAACCTTTTTTCATTCTACCAAACTTTTTTTAAAATATTTTTAAAAAAGTTTTCATCACATCCAACTTCACATAAAATCAATCATCACTCTTTTCAGTTGTTTTGCATTCCAGACATTCAAAGTACATCGTAACGGGAGTGCAAAAGTACAGATTATATTTGAACTACCAAGAGATATTTTACTTTTTTTTCATTTTTCTTGAATATATTTCATTTCTCAAGTGTAAAATAATAGTTTGCAGATGTTTACGTTTTTAATTATTTTTGATTATTTTTGTAGTTCGTATGAAGGATCGTGTTTAAATCTCGAAATCATGAAAAATATTGCCAGTAAACCAGTTCTTTTTGTAGCCCTGTTCCTGATATTTCAGGGTGCTTTTGCCCAGGATACCATCCCTTCCCTCTCTTCAAAGCCCCAACGTCCGGATAACTTCTGGCGAAGGGTCTCCGTTGGCGGAAATCTTGGTTTTCAACTGGGAAGTGTTTCCGGTATCACGCTTTCCCCCGAAGTGCGCATCAGAACAGTAGATCAGCTGACAGTCGGATTACGCTTTATCTACCAGTACTATTATAATAAGAACTACTTCTATGATACGGAAACCGCCCAAGAGCTTCCTTATAAATCTAATGTATATGGTGGCGGTGTTTTTTTGAGATATTACCTGTCTAGTTTGTTTGATGGTTTTGTCGGTAATATCTTTGCTCATGTAGAATATGAATACCTTTCATTCGTACAACCATACCTGATGTCGCCCATCGGAAAGATAATCGATCCTTATGGCAATACCTATATAAGAGGTAATAATACTGTTGAGGTGAACAGCATTTTTGTCGGCGGTGGGTACCGGCAACCAATCAGTAACCGGGTTTCTATGGACCTGTTAATTCTGTTCAACCTGAACGACACCTATAATTCTCCCTATTCAAACCCTATTTTCAGATTGGGCGTAGGAGTAGGGTTATAAATGCTATTGAATCGACGGAGGCTTGCTATTCATCCGGTCCAACGACCAGCAGATGGTCAATGCCAACCATGACTATCTTAAAGTTTGCCCAGAAATTTGACCATCCTGATACTTTCCGGAACCCCGCCTTGCCTTTTAACGCAGCATTGTGCATCAATCCCCGCAAATATCCGGCGATCTCGGAATTTACCGAGATGACCAGGCCTTGCTCCGGTTTTACCTGCAGTCTGTCGTATAATGAATCTTTTTCAAAACCATTGAGCTTACTTTCATTGTAAAGGATGATGGCAGAATTGCCTTGTTGCAAAGCAAACCGCACCGCCTCCCTGACTCTTAACCCGATCTCACCTGGTTTTATTTGCACCGGTTGCATGAAACGGCCCAGATCAATCATGGTGTAACTGTTGCCCTCCATACTGCCGTTTTCCGAATAGGCTGTGGGGCTAAAGCCATACTGTGCGTAAACCGGCTCATCCCGTCCGGCAATTTTCATGGTGTTGGAACTACGCGGAATCCTGACTGAACTGATGAGAAAGGGCTGAAGAAAGGAGGAATCACCAGTTCCGTGAGCGGACAAGCCTGCTTCCTGAAATGATTGTGTGATAAACCTGGATGCCTTTTGCTCCCCTTCTGATCCGGACTTTCTCCCGCTAAAGGAATCGGATGCCAGGATGTTTACATCACGAAACAATCTTGAAAGGACTGCACTGTCTGAGAAATCGAAGGTGCACTGCGCCAGACACGACATACAGGCGAGCAGTAAAATAACCGATAAACTACTGTTCATCCTTCGGCAGTTTTAATAGAATGAAAGCAATGAAAGCAATTAAAGCAATTAAAGCAATGAAAGCAATGAAAGCAATGCATTGTCTGCATTGTCTGCATTGGTTTCATTGCCTGCATTATCCCTGTTAAATGTTCTTCAGCACCTCCAGCGTCAGTTCCCAGAATTTCACCGTTGAAGGTATATCGAGCCTTTCATCAGGAGAATGGGCCCCCTTGATGGTTGGTCCGAAAGAAACCATGTCCATACCCGGATAAATGGCTCCGACTAAACCGCATTCAAGGCCTGCATGAATGGCAAGCACCTGAGGCTCCTGCGAAAACAGTTTGCGATAGGCTTCAACGCTGATGCGAAGTACCTCCGAGTCGGGATTGGGTTTCCACCCCGGATACCCTGATGAATGCTCCACATCGGCCTGCATCAGGTAAAATACGCTGGCAACCATGTCGGCAACATCCTTTTTGGACGACTCGACAGAACTTCTCTGACTGGTAGTGATGAGAATCTTTTTTTCGTTGAATTTAACGGAAGCCAGGTTGGTGGATGTTTCAACAAAATCGGGTATTTCACGCGACATGGCGATCACACCGTGAGGGCAGGCATAGAGCGCGTCGAGCAGATCGGCCTGTAGTGCGCTGGTCAATACTTGTTCGGGTATCGCGGCGGGTTCCATGACAAATAAAATATCAGGTTCCGTAACATGCAGTTCACCTTTAAGATCGGTGAAAAACATTTCGGAGTATTCAATCAATGCCTTTAAATTATCAGGATGCACCGTAAAAACAGCAAATGCTTCGCGGGCCAGGGCATTACGCAGATTTCCGGCATTGAAATCGGCCAGGGCTATTTCAAAAGTTGCGCTGGCATTCCATAAAAACCTGTTCATGAGTTTCACAGCGTTGCCAAGCCCTTTATTGATATCATCGCCTGAGTGCCCTCCTTTCAGACCTGTCAGACTGGCTTTGTATGCAACATGACCAGCAGGCACTTCATCCGTCTCAATGGACATGGTGGCAACGGTGTCTTTTCCTCCGGCACAGCCAATAAATAGTTGTCCTTCATCTTCCGAATCGAGGTTTAAGAGGATTCGACCCTCCAGTTGACCCGGTTTTAAGGCAAATGCACCGGTGAGACCAGTCTCTTCATCCATGGTAAACAATGCTTCCAGCGGACCATGAGGGATATCTTCTGCTTCGAGAATTGCCAATGTTGCCGCAATCCCGATACCGTCATCTGCACCCAGGGTTGTCCCCTTTGCTTTTACCCAATTCCCGTCAATCCATGGAAGAATGGGGTCTTTGTCAAAATCGTGTATCGTATCAGAATTTTTCTCACAAACCATATCCAGGTGGCTCTGCAGGATAACTCCCCGGCGTTTTTCGTACCCGGAGGTTGCCGGTTTGCGGATCAAAACATTTCCTGCCTCATCAATTTTGCAGTCAAGTTTATGTTTAGCTGCAAATTCACTGATGTAGGCCGCAATCTTTTCTTCTCTCTTCGAGGGGCGGGGAATTTTGCAGATTTCAAAGAAACAGTGCCAAAGCCTCTCAGGTTGCAGTTGATGAATCTCTTTATTCATAGCGCTTTTTTTAGAATGATATTCAAGTTGTCAAAAATATCAATTTTCGGATTACTCAAAAGATAATTTTTTACCTTTACCGTGAAAAATAATAACGGACATTTTGCGATTTCATTTTCCTCGGCTGACCTTTTTTCGCGGACTGGCATTCCGGTACAGCCTCTTTTTTCTTATTTCGATCCTCATAATTATTTTCTTTCCCATGATTGTCGGTTACGGGGTGTCGAGTGCTTTGTTGTATATGAATGCCCAGGATGAGGCGACCAACATGACGGAACAGACGGTTGCCCGGTTTGAAAATGCGCTTCAACCCACCGAGCTTGTACCGCAGATACTGGTGCAGGCGATGGAGAATCCCAACACCAGTTATGCGGAGGTACTTAGGATTGCCCGTGATTTTGTTGTTCACGACACCGTCGTATTTGGCACATGTCTGGCGCTTGAACCTTATCTTTACGGGAAGGACAATTATTGGTATGCCCCCTATGCCTGGGAGAAAAACGGAAAGCTGGCTACCAAAATCCTGGGCAGCCCCGATTATGATTATTTTAAGATGGATTGGTACCGGCTTCCGAAACTGCTGCATCAGCCGGTGTGGACCGAACCTTATTATGACCAGGGCGGCGGCGACAAGATGATGTGCACCTATTCTGCTCCGATATACAGAACAATAAACGGGAAGCGGATATTCACCGGTGTTTTAACCATGGATGTATCGCTGGAATGTTTCGCACGCCTGGTTAAGGAGATCAGCATATTCAAAACCGGCTATGGCATTCTGATCTCAGGGAAAGGCACAATCATTGCCTCTCCCTTATCCGGAGCAGGCAATCAGAATATTATTGATCTGGCCAGGAAAGGCAGGGGCAAATCAACACAACATGCCATTAAAGAGATGATGGCAGGCAAGTCGGGGTTTACATCCATGGATGGGCTTGAAGCGAAAAAATTTGCAAGTTTCCTGAGTTATGCCCCGGTAAAGAAAACAGGCTGGTCGTTCGGGATTATCTTCCCTGAGGATGAATTGCTCGAAACCATGTTCAAATATTTGAAGGTCATGGCCTGGATGTTTGGCATCAGCATTACTATTCTTCTCTTTACCACCATATTTATTACACGGCGGATGACCCGGCCGATTGTGAGGCTGGTTGAAGCGACCCATAAGATCGGACAAGGCGACTTTAACGCGAAGCTTCCTGTGAGGAAATCAAAAGATGAAGTGGCACAGCTAACTAAGGCATTTTCGGTAATGCAGGGTGAATTGCGAAACTATATCAGGCATTTGGAAGAGACCACCTCGGAAAAGGAAAAAATAGAGAGCGAATTGAAGGTGGCCCATAACATCCAGATGGGGATGTTGCCGCGGGGCTTTACCACCCCTGAAAATTGGGATCTCTTTGCAACCCTTGATCCTGCAAAGGCTGTTGGAGGAGATCTTTATGATTTTTTCTATCTTGATCCTGATCATCTTTGCATTGCCATTGGCGATGTGGCAGGTAAAGGAGTTCCGGCTTCACTTTTCATGATGGTTGCCCGTACGCTTCTTCGTGCAAAAGCAGTGGCAGGAACGCCCATCAATGAGGTTATTAAAAGCATAAATCATGAATTGTGTCAGGATAATCCAAGCGAGATGTTTGTCACTTTTTTTGCCGGGGTCGTTGATTTGAAAACAGGGGAGATGGAATTTTGCAATGCAGGACATAATTATCCCTACATCCTGAGTTCCGGCGGGCAAATACGGCAATTAAAAGTCCGACACGGCCTTCCGCTGGGTATTTTTGACTCCCTTGATTACACGATGGGAACCTTCTGTTTCAAGCCAACCGAAATCATCGTTCTAACAACCGATGGAATCACCGATGCACTGAATTCGGCCAACGACTTTTTTGGTGAGGCACAACTGGCTGCTTCACTCACCGCACTGGCAAACAAAAACACCAGGGTGCTCACAGAGTTGCTGATCGGGGAGCTTCGACGGTTTTCAAGCGGAGCTGAGCAGGCCGACGATATCACAATTTTGGCTTTGCAATATAAGGATGCCCGGGCAATGCCAGGAGATTCGGAGTCTGCAGATCAACTGAAACTGTCGAACCAGATAACTGAACTCGAAAAGATCGCCGGTAAAATTGAAGAGCTGTGCGAAGGTTGGAACATTCCCGTAAAAACCGGGATGGAGCTCAATCTTGTGCTCGAGGAACTTTTCACCAATGTGGTGTTTTACGCTTTTGACGATCAGAGGGAGCACCTTATCACCCTGGATTTCAGCATGGTCGGACCGGGTCTGCTGGAGATTCGGATGGAAGATGATGGAAAGCCTTTTAACCTGCTCGATAAAGCGGTGACGGATGTTGTAAATGTGCCACTTGAAGAGCGGCAGATTGGTGGTCTCGGAATTCATTTCATACGGGAAATGATGAACGAGGTAGAATATCGGCGGGATGCAGATAGAAATGTTGTAATTTTACGTAAGAATTTTCAAACCAAAATCAAAGGATAGCATTATGGAAATCAACGAACAGAAAACAGAGAGATGTGTTATTATTGGCATAACCGGCCGGCTTGATACGACAAATTACAATTTGTTGGAGAAAAAACTCATGGAGTTGATCGAGGGCAACAATAATAAAATTTTGGTTGATTGCTCGAAAATGGACTATATCAGCAGCAGTGGCCTGCGCATTCTTCTGATGGGTTTGAAAAAGATCACCCTGCTCAAGGGAAAATTTGTGCTTTGCGGATTGCAGGAGAACATCCACGAAATCTTTGAAATCTCGGGGTTCACAAGCATTTTTGAAATTTATCCTTCCCAGGAAGATGCCGTAAAGGTATTCTGATGGCCCATTACATTCACTATACCGATCCGAACTCGGCAGAAATGGTGCGGGTGTTGGACGAAATCCCGCGCTGTCCGGGTGTATGTTTCTTTATGGACATCAACCGGTCGACGGATATAAAATATCAGGGCGGATTGAAAGATTGGGGACGAAAGTTGAATAATACATTCAACAACCTGTTATATGCAAATCACTTTCAGCGCCATATTGTAAAGGGTATCGGAGATGAGATGATGCTTTTTATCCCGGATGAGGAGTTGCAGCAAAAATCTTCCAACAACACCTGCTTTGCATTGCTTGAAGATATTTATGCTGCCTTGTTTCTCATTAAAAACCATCCTGATCAGGATCTTTATCTCAACTGCAAGGTGGCGATCCATTATTGTACTGAAGTACACAATATTACTTTTTTTGAAGGCGCCAACGATTACTACGGCAGCGACATTGATCTTACAGCACGGCTGATGAGCAAGAGCATTGAGAGCCGGATTGTGTTGAGTGAGAAGTTTTACATTAAAGTTGTCAACGATTTGATAAATATGGGATTGCCATTGGAAACCGGATGCCTTGCAAGGGTGTCTGAACGTTTTATTGAAAATTTCAAGGGTGTTCCGGTGAGTACGCCTTTCAGGGTGATTGAGGTGATGTGAAGGGGGGATTGGGGATTTACGATTTGGGATTTACGATTTACGATTTACGATTTACGATTTGAATGTTTGAACGGTTACCTTTAAAAATAGCAGAATGAATATTTTAATGTATAGTATCTTGATTTTTACGGTTCTGGGGAGTGGATCGCTGATTTTTCTTTTCAAATCGGATGATCAGCGTGTATTGAAGTTTTTGCTTGCTTTCAGCGGGGCATTTCTGATTGGTATCACCTTTCTGAAGCTGGTTCCGGAGGTGTTCACGAAGCCCTCCATGTTCACAGGTTTATTTGTGTTGCTCGGGTTCCTGTTGCAACTGGCACTTGAACTGATCACGGAGGGTGCTGAGCATGGGCACAGGCACAACCATTCGGATAATGAAAAAGCGTCGCCTTTTCTGCTGCTTCTCGGACTCAGCATTCATTCATTTCTTGAGGGGATGCCCATTATTGAGGGTTTCGATATGAAGTTGCAGCATACCCTCGTGGTGAGTATTGTGGTTCATAATATTCCGATTTCGCTTACCCTTATGAGCCTTTTCCTGCACTATGGCTGTTCAAAAGCCAAGGCCTTTGGGTATCTGCTGGTTTTTTCACTGATGACACCCCTGGGATCCGTTTTCAGCAATTTGCTTGATATATCCATGGTAACCTCGCTATATACCTATTTTAATTATATACTTGCAGTGGTTATTGGCATCTTCCTGCATGTTTCAACATCAATCTTGTTTGAAACAGAGGAGAACCACCGGTACAACATGCAAAAATTCATAACTGTTATTGGCGGTTTAGCCATCGCCTTTGTAATTTCTTTGCTGTAATCATGGATTTTTTTGTCAGTACGAAATAATTAACTACTTTTGCAACCCCAAATCGTAAATCGTAAATCGTAAATCGAAATTGGGATTGTTCTTGCCCAGGTGGTGAAATTGGTAGACACGCTACTTTGAGGGGGTAGTGTCCTTAGGATGTGCAAGTTCGAGTCTTGTCCTGGGCACAGAGATGTGCAGATAAAAGCCCGTAGGTTAATCGCTTACGGGCTTTTTCTATTTTGGTGGTGCATGGAGAGGTGCATCCCCCAACAATCCATATCTTTGTACACACCATGATCATTTGATAAATTACGGCGCTTGTCGTGATCTCAATGGTGACGGTCATCAACACACTTGAATATGGTTAAAATACAGATAGAAAAAATTCAGGAAAAGACGAGTCAAATTGTTAATTCAGGCTTGTTCAGGTATTTCATTCTGGCAGTGATTCTTTTGTCGGGGGTGATCATCGGGATCGAAACCTACCCGGATTTTCATGCCAGGTTCGCCAGTCCACTGCATCTGATCGACCAAGCCATCTTGTATATCTTTCTTGTTGAGATCATTTTAAAATTACTTGCCCACGGAAGAAGGCCATGGGATTATTTCAGGGATCCCTGGAATGTTTTTGATTTCATTATCGTGGCTGTATGCTTCATCCCTCATGTTGACACTCATTATGTAATGGTTCTCCGAATGGCACGGATTCTGAGGGTGTTCAGGGTCATTTCGATTTTTCCCAGACTTCAGTTGCTCGTCAATGCACTTCTTAAAAGCATTCCTTCAATGGGATATGTGGTTGTGTTGCTTTTTCTGGTTTTCTATATTTATGCCGTAGTTGGCAGCTTTTTGTTTGCTGAAAGCGATCCGGTGCATTTCGGATCGCTGCATACCACGATGATAACACTTTTCAAAGTGCTGACACTCGAAGGATGGACTGACATTATGAACATCCAGCTTTACGGAACATCCGATCCTGCCGCGGAATACACAATGAAGCCTGTCTCTTACGCATCAGTATTCTATTTTGTGACATTCATTTTGCTCGGCGCCATGATCATCATGAACCTGTTTATCGGGGTAATCATGAATAGCATGCAGGAGAGCCATGATGAACTTCAAAAGGTATTGATGAAAAAGGAAAAGAGGGAGCCGGGGACTCAAACATTGCTGAAAGAGCTCGAAGAGAAGATTGACGGACTGAAGCTTGACCTGCAAAAGTTAAATGAGATTTTAAAAAAATAACATGATGGATAACACAATTTTAGGTTGGGTCGGATTTAATTTATTTGTGATCCTGATGCTGGCCATTGACCTGGGCCTGTTTCAAAAAAAAGCTCATGAAGTAAAATTCAGGGAAGCAATTACCTGGAGTACAGTTTGGATTGTTCTCGCTCTTGTCTTCAATGCCGGGGTATGGTATTACTCAGGGGAGGTTAGGGCCATCGAGTTCTTAACCGGTTACATTATCGAAAAATCGCTCAGCGTTGATAACATTTTCGTTTTTGTGTTGATCTTCACCTCCTTCCAGGTTCCTTCTGCATATCAGCACAAGGTGCTTTTCTGGGGCGTGCTCGGAGCATTGATCATGCGCGCCATCTTTATATTTGCCGGGGTTTCCTTATAGCCAAGTTTCACTGGATCATCTATGTTTTTGGCGTTTTTCTAATTCTCACCGGGTTGAAAATTGCACGGGACAAAGGGACTAAAATCAAAGTACCAGCCATACTGGCCATCACCAGCGATCCATTCATTATATATACCTCCAACGTTTTCGCCATCATGGGGCTCCGTTCCCTCTATTTCGCTCTTGCAGGATCATTAAAATATTTCACCTACCTGCATTATGGTCTTGCATTGATCCTGATATTTGTCGGGATTAAAATGCTGATCTCTGAGTTTTATAAGCTCAATCCTTTTATCTCCCTGGGAATTATCGGAGTAATCCTGGCCGGAAGCATTGCCGCTTCGTTCATCTGGAAGCCAAAAGAAAAAAATTCCTGAAGTAATCCGCAGTTTTACGCTCATTCCTCGATTTTCTGAACGTGATTTTTGTAAGGCGGGTACAGTGCTTAGTAAACATTGTACCATGTAATTCAGATACCCTATCCCCGGAGCCTGGAATGCCTCATCCCCTGACCCTTCTCCCCGGGGAGAAGGGAGAATGTTTGTTCGGGGATGCCTCTTCCCAAGAGAGTCTTTATCAGCCGGATATCCGACTTATCCAACCCTGAAATGGTTGTATTATTATAGCTGATTCATGCCGGGGATTGCACGATGAACCCTGAAAGGGTGACATAATAGGTTTTTGACCAGGCAGCATTTTTGCCCCGATGATTTGCTATATTTGTCAAAGAAAATATAAATAGGGATAACCTTTGCCGGATTATTTTCAGATACCAGCGTACAAGCATAAAATGATAAAACATGAAAGAACCATCCTCGAAAATCATACTTCAGGTTATATCTGTAAGTAAAAGTTTTTTAAAGGTTCAGGCAGTCAAGGACATTACCTTTTCGGTTGAACAAGGAGAAATTTTCGCATTCCTTGGACCTAACGGAGCTGGAAAAACCACTACCCTGCGTATGTTACTTGATATAATCAGAGCAGACCATGGCAACATTTATTGGAATCTTAACGGGATTAAAAGTTCATTGCCGCCATCGGAGCATATTGGTTATTTGCCTGAAGAACGCGGACTTTACCTCGATATCCCGATTTTGAGGTCTTTGGTTTATCTGGCCTCCATCAGAGGAATGAATCCGGCAAAAGCAAAACATAAGGCCTTGGAATGGCTTGATAGGCTCGAACTTTCCAACAGAGCAAATGATAAATTGCAGGCCTTGTCAAAAGGAAATCAACAAAAAATACAATTTATTGCATCAATCCTGCATCAACCTTCCTTCGCAATACTCGACGAACCATTCTCAGGTCTTGATCCCCTGAATCAGGAAAAATTTATTGAGTACATCAGAGAAATCAATGAGCAAGGGACAACTATTTTGATAAGTGCTCATCAAATGCCCCTGGTAGAGAAAATTGCCAAAAAGATTTTCCTGATTAACAAGGGTCAGGAGTTGTATCATGGAACTCTCGACGGTATATATGATATTTTTGCACAAAAGCATATAATAAACATCAGGCTTAATTCATCTGCAGCAATACAAACTGTCAAAGAATTTAATGAAGCAGAAAGTATAATTAATCTTGATGATTTCAATGTACAACTCACGCTCAAACAGGGTTCCAAATTAAATGCCGCCTTATCTGAATTGGCCAAAATAGAGGAAATCAGCGATATTACCAGCTATAAACCTGACCTTCACGATATTTTTCTTCAACTCGTTAAAAAGCACAATCAATGAATTACTTTAAACAGGTAAGTATAGTTCTACTTTGACAGATTAATTCTACTTTGACAGATTAAATAAAAGGCTTGATAATACTGGTGTTTAAAAAAAAAGTTGTATCTTTATGTCATCGAAGAACAAGCTATCCGTTCCCAACAAT